>NZ_LFJT01000012.1:0-123250 GCF_001682645.1 Delftia sp. JD2 | reverse complement strand
GGGCGAGCCTGCCGATGCGGCTGCGCCATCTGCAGCCGCTGTTACCGAGTCCACACCGGCCGGCCCGCCGCTGGACCTGCAGCAGGCCCTGGCCCTGGCGCTGGACGGCAACCCCGGCCTGCGTGCGGCCCGCCGGGCGCTGGAGGCCAGCGATGGCGCCGTGCTGCAAAGCCGTGCCCGGCCCAACCCCGAGCTGGCCTGGTCGCAGGAGGACACGCGCCGCAGCACCCGCACACTGACCGTGCAACTGAACCAGACCCTGGAAGTGGGCGGCAAGCGCGAGGCCCGCATGCGCGTGGCCGAGCGCGGGCGCGACCTGGCGCAGGCCGAGCTGGCGGGGGCCGAGGCTGCGCTGCGCGCCGACGTGGGCACGGCCTTCTTCGGCGTGCTGGCTGCGCAGCAGCGCGTGGTCCTGGCCGGGCAGACGCTGGAGATCGCCAGCAGCGCGCGCGAGGCCGCAGCCCGCCGCGTGGCGGCCGGCAAGGTGGCGCCGCTGGAGGAAACCCGGGCCCGCGTGGCCGAATCCGGCGCCCGCCTGGAGCAGGCCAAGGCCCGCTCGGGCCTGCGCGTGGCGCGCGGCCAGCTGCAGGCGCTGTGGGGCGAGCGAGTGCTCCCCTTCGGCCAGGCCGAGGGCGCGGTGGACGCCCTGCCCCAGCTGCCTGAGCTGGCAGCCCTGCAGCAGCGCATCGAACAGGCGCCCGCCGTGCTGCGTGCGCGCCAGGCGCTGGAGCAAAGCCGCGCCACGGCCGACCTGGAGCGTGCGCGGCGCCTGCCCGATCCCACCGTCAGCCTGGGCGTCAAGCGCGCCACCGAGGTCGGGCGCAACCAGCTCGTGGTCGGCGTCTCCGTGCCCCTGCCCGTGCTCGACAGCAACCGGGGCAACCAGCTGCAGGCCCTGCGCCTGGCCGACCAGGCCGAGGAGCAGTTGCTGGCCACGCGCGTTCAGCTGCAGGCCCAGCTGTTCGAGGCGCGCGAGCTGCTGCAGGCCAGCCGCGAGCAGGCGCGCCAGCTGGCCGAGGAGGTGCTGCCCACGGCACGCACGGCCTACGAGCTGGCCTCGCGCGGGTTTGCGCTGGGCAAGTTCGGCTACCTCGACGTGCTGGACGCACAACGCACCTGGTCCGAGGCGCGCAGCCAGTACCTGGACCAGCTGCTGGCCACCCACCGCGCCGCCGCCGACATCGACCGCCTGCTGGGCACCGAATCCGGCCTCTGATTCCGATAGCAACCTGATTGCATCCAGACCATGAACACCAAGCCCTCCTCCTCCCCCCTCGGACCGCGCCGCACCCTCGTGGCCATTGCCGTCATCCTGGCCCTGGGCGCGCTGGCCGCCACGCTGATCCTGCGCAGCGGCGCGCCGGGCGCAGCCAAGGCCGACAGCCATGGCCACGGCCACAGCGAGGCCGCAGGCCATGCCGATGGCGAGCACCACGGTGCCGCCGCAGCCGCAGCCGATGGCCACAAGCACGACGAAGGCCATGCCGACGATGAACACCATGAAGATTCCAAGGCGGAAAAAGCCGAGGCCAAGCCCTCCGCCAAACCCGCAGCCGCCGCCGAAGCCGGCCATGGCGACGAAGAAGGCCTGATCGCCATGGACGCCCAGCGCATGCAGGCGGCCGGCGTGCGCCTGGCCGAGGCCGGCCCGGCCACCGTGCGCTCCGTGCTGCAGCTGCCCGGGGAGATCCGCTTCAACGAAGACCGCACGGCCCACGTCGTGCCGCGCGTGGCCGGCATTGCCGAGAGCGTTCCCGCCAACCTGGGCCAGAACGTGAAGAAGGGCCAGTTGCTGGCCGTGCTCAGCAGCGCCGCCGTGTCCGAGCAGCGCAGCGAACTGCTGGCCGCCAGCAAGCGCCTGGAGCTGGCCCGCACCACCTACGCACGTGAAAAGCAGCTGTGGGAGGAAAAGGTCTCGGCCGAGCAGGACTACCTGCAGGCGCGCCAGGCGCTGCGCGAGGCCGAGATCGCCGTCTCCAACGCCCAGCAGAAGCTGGCCGCCACGGGCGCCGGTGCCGGCGGTGGTGCGGGCGGGCTCAACCGCTTCGAGCTGCGCGCGCCGTTTGACGGCGTGATCGTGGAAAAGCACCTGTCCGTGGGCGAGGCCGTGCAGGACACCACCCAGGTCTTCACCATCTCCGACCTGCGCAGCGTCTGGGCCGAGATGCGCGTGGCCGCGCCCGATCTGCCCGCCGTGCGCGTGGGCGAGAAGGCCACGGTGCGCGCCACGGCCTTCGACTCCTCGGCCACGGGCGAGGTGGCCTATGTGGGCGCCCTGATCGGCCAGGACACGCGCACGGCCCCCGCGCGCATCACCCTGCCCAACCCCGACGGCGTGTGGCGCCCGGGCCTGTTCGTGAACGTGGAGCTGACGGCATCGTCCCGGCAGGCGCCGCTGGCCGTGGCCACGCAGGCACTGCAGAAGATGGAGCAGCAGACCGTGGTCTTCGTGCCCGTGCAGGGGGGCTTTCGCGCCCAGCCCGTGCGCGTGGGCCGCGCCGACGGCAAGACCACCGAGGTGCTGGAAGGCCTGAAACCCGGCCAATCCTACGTGGCCGAGGGCAGCTTCATGCTCAAGGCCGAGCTGGGCAAGGCCACGGCCGAGCACTCCCATTGATGCGGGCATGAACGGAGAACTCCATGTTTGAACGCATCATCCGATTTGCCATAGAGCAGCGCTGGCTGGTCCTGCTGGCCGTGCTGGCCATGGCCGGGCTGGGCATCTACAACTACCAGCGCCTGCCCATCGACGCCGTGCCCGACATCACCAATGTCCAGGTGCAGATCAACACCCAGGCCAGCGGCTACTCGCCGCTGGAGACCGAGCAGCGCGTCACCTATCCCATAGAGACCGTGATGGCCGGCCTGCCCCATCTGGAGCAGACGCGCTCGCTGTCGCGCTACGGCCTGTCCCAGGTCACCGTGGTGTTCAAGGACGGCACGGACATCTACTTCGCACGGCAACTGGTGGGCGAGCGCATACAGCAGGCGCGCGACAGCCTGCCTGCCGGCATCACGCCCACGCTGGGCCCCATTTCCACGGGCCTGGGCGAGATCTACCTGTGGACCGTGGAGGCCGAGGACGATGCGAAAAAGCCCGACGGCACGCCCTACACGCCCATGGACCTGCGCGAGATCCAGGACTGGGTCATCAAGCCGCAGCTGCGCAACGTGCCCGGCGTCACCGAGATCAACTCCATCGGCGGCTACGCCAAGGAGTACCTGGTGGCGCCCGCGCCCGAGAAGCTGGCGGCCTACGGCTTCACGCTGGCCGACATCGTCACCGCCCTGCAGCGCAACAACAGCAACGTGGGTGCGGGCTATATCGAGCGCCAGGGCGAGCAGTACCTGATCCGCGCGCCGGGCCAGGTCGGCGGCATCGCCGACATCCGCGAGGTCATCGTGGGCTCGGCCCAGGGCCAGCCCATCCGCATCCGCGATCTGGCCGAGGTGGGGCTGGGCCAGGAGCTGCGCACGGGCGCGGCCACCGACAACGGCCGCGAGGTGGTGCTGGGCACGGTGTTCATGCTGATCGGCGAGAACAGCCGCACCGTCTCGCGCGCCGTGGACCAGCGCATGGCCGAGATCAACCGGGGCCTGCCCCCGGGCGTCAAGGCCATCACCGTCTACGACCGCACGAACCTGGTGGACAAGGCCATCGCCACGGTCAAGAAGAACCTGGTGGAGGGCGCGGCCCTGGTGGTGGTCATCCTCTTCCTGTTCCTGGGCAACCTGCGCGCGGCGCTGATCACGGCGTTGATCATCCCGCTGTCCATGCTGTTCACCTTCACGGGCATGGTGCACTACAAGGTCAGCGCCAACCTCATGAGCCTGGGGGCGCTGGACTTCGGCATCATCATCGACGGCGCCGTGGTCATCGTGGAAAACTGCGTGCGCCGCCTGGCCCATGCGCAGGAGGCGCGCGGACGGTCGCTGACGCGCAGCGAACGCTTCCATGAAGTCTTCGCCGCCGCGAAGGAAGCGCGCCGCCCGCTGCTGTTCGGCCAGCTCATCATCATGGTGGTCTACCTGCCCATCTTCGCGCTCACGGGCGTGGAGGGGAAGATGTTCCATCCCATGGCGCTCACGGTGGTCATCGCGCTGGCCGGCGCCATGCTGCTGTCCATCACCTTCATCCCGGCGGCGATTGCGCTGTTCATGGGCGACAAGGTGGCCGAGAAGGAAAACCGCCTCATGGGCTGGGCACGCCGCGGCTATGCGCCCGTGCTGGCGCGCGTCATGGCCGCGCCCGCCGTGGTGCTCACGGCCGCCGCCGTGGCCGTGGCGCTGAGCCTGCTGCTGGCCACGCGCCTGGGCAGCGAGTTCGCGCCCAACCTCAACGAGGGGGACTTCGCCATCCAGGCGCTGCGCATCCCCGGCACCAGCCTTACGCAGTCGCTGGAAATGCAGATGCAGATCGAGAAGGCGCTCAAGAAGGAGTTCCCCGAGATCGACCGCGTGTTCGCGCGCACCGGCACGGCCGAGATCGCCTCCGACCCCATGCCGCCCAACATCTCCGACGGCTACATCATGCTCAAACCGCGCAGCGAGTGGCCCGACCCGGCGCGCCCGCGCGATGAGCTGCTGGCCGCCGTGCAGGCGTCGGTGGACCGCATCCCGGGCAACAACTACGAGTTCTCCCAGCCCATCCAGCTGCGCTTCAACGAGCTGATCTCGGGCGTGCGCAGCGACGTGGCCGTGAAGATCTTCGGCGACGACATGGCCGTGCTGGAGAAAAGCGCCCAGACCGTGGCCGGCATGCTGCAGCAGATCGCGGGCGCCTCCGAGGTCAAGGTCGAGCAGACCACGGGCCTGCCCATGCTCACCGTGCAGATCGACCGCGAAAAGGCCTCGCGCTATGGCCTGAACATGGGCGATGTGCAGGACGCCATCAGCACCGCCATGGGCGGCACCGAGGCCGGCACGGTATTCCAGGGCGACCGGCGCTTCGACATCCAGGTGCGCCTGCCGGACGCCGTGCGCAACGACCTGCAGGCCCTGAGCCGCCTGCCCATCGCCCTGCCGCGCGGGGCGGACGGGCGCATCGGCTTCGTGCCGCTGTCGGCCGTGGCCACGTTCGAGACCGCGCCCGGCCCCAACCAGGTCAGCCGCGAAGACGGCAAGCGCCGCATCGTGGTCAGCGCCAATGTGCGCGGGCGCGACATGGGCTCCTTCGTGGGCGAGGCACAGCAAAAGCTGCAAGGCCTGTCGCTGCCGCCCGGCTACTGGACGCGCTGGGGCGGCACCTTCGAGAACCTGGAGTCGGCCACGCGCCGCC
Source organism: Delftia sp. JD2 (assembly GCF_001682645.1). Classification (NCBI taxonomy): domain Bacteria; kingdom Pseudomonadati; phylum Pseudomonadota; class Betaproteobacteria; order Burkholderiales; family Comamonadaceae; genus Delftia; species Delftia sp. JD2. The sequence goes on along the minus strand of NZ_LFJT01000012.1, from coordinate 117,972 downwards.
TGCAGATCGTCGTGCCCGTGGCCTTGCTGATGGTCTTCGTGCTGCTGTTCGCCATGTTCGGCAATGTGCGCGACGGGCTGGTGGTCTTCACGGGCATTCCGTTCGCGCTCACGGGCGGCATCCTGGCGCTGTGGCTGCGCGACATACCGCTGTCCATCTCGGCGGCGGTGGGCTTCATCGCGCTGTCGGGCGTGGCCGTGCTCAACGGCCTGGTCATGATCTCCTGGATCAGAACCTTGCGCGAACAGGGCGCCAGCGTGCCCGACGCCGTGACCGAGGGCGCGCTCACCCGGCTGCGCCCCGTGCTGATGACGGCCCTTGTCGCCTCGCTGGGCTTCGTGCCCATGGCCATTGCCACGGGCACGGGCGCCGAGGTGCAGCGGCCGCTGGCCACGGTGGTGATCGGCGGCATCCTGTCGTCCACGCTGCTGACCTTGCTGGTGCTGCCGCTGCTGTACCGTCTGGTGCACCGCAACGACCCGTCGGAAGCGGACGCCGCAGGCGCAGTGCCCACGGCATCGGCACCAGCCGCTTAGCACGCCACCCACGCCACCCACGCCACCCATGCCGCCTGGCAGGCCCTGTGGCAGCCAGGCGGCGCGGGGTTTTCTTCATGCCCGGCCGCCTCGGCACCAGGGGCTGGCCGGCTGGCCAAACATCTTTTCCAGTCGATGTGAACGTCGCGCATCAGGCATGGAGCGGCGGCAGGCTCCTGCCTAGAATTTGTCCCACAACAGCAAGGACAACGGGAGGGAGACAAGGCCATGAACAGCCCCGCCAGCGGACAGCACGGCCGTGCCCGCATCGCCGTGGAGAGCCGGTCCATCGACTGCATTCCCGACAGCGAGCGCCATGCGCGGCTCGCCGACCAGGGGCCGTTCTGGTTCCTGGGCAACTTCCACTTCTTCACGCTTTCCATCGGCTTCGTCGGCCCGTCGCTGGGGCTCTCGGCGCCCTGGAGCGCCCTGGCCGGGACGCTGGGCATCATGTTCGGCACGCTGTTCATGGCGCTGCACGGCGCGCAGGGGCCGCAACTGGGGCTGCCGCAGATGATCCAGTCGCGCGCGCAGTTCGGCTTTCGCGGCGTCACCCTGCCGCTGTGCGCCACGCTGCTCGTGTTCACGGGGTTCAACGTCGTCAACGTCTCGCTCATCATGCAGGGCATGCAGGCCGTGTTCGGCCTGCCGCCAGCGCCCACGGCCTGCGTGGCCGTGGCGGTGGGCGCCTTGCTGGCGGTCTGCGGCCACGATGTGATGCACAGGGCCTTCCGCTACGCGCTGATGCTGGCGCTGCCGCTGTATGCGCTGGCCACGCTGGCGTTGCTGGCAGGCGTGGGCGAGCCCGCCTTGCACGTTCGGCCGGAGCCATTGCCAGGATTCGCATGGAGCGCCTTTGCCGCGCAGTTCACCATCGCGGCCAGCTACAACATCTCCTATGCGCCCTATGTGTCCGACTATTCGCGCTACCTGCCGCGCCATACCGCGCCCCGGCGCCTGATCGCGGCCATCTTCCTGGGCGCCTCGCTGTCCGGGGCCTGGATGATCGGGCTGGGCGCGTGGATGGCGCAGCGGCTGCAGGCCGGCGACGCGCTGGCGGCGCTGGGACGGATCGGCACCGGCCTGTTCCCGGGCGCGGACCGGCTGCTGCCTGCCCTGGCCGTCGTGGCCTTCGTGCCCATCATCGCCCTCAACACCTACAGCGCGGCGCTGACCGTGCTCACGGCGGCGGATTCGCTGGGCGGCCTGCGCCCCACACGCAGCGCACGCGGTGCACGCATCGGCGCCATCGCCGCCATCAGCGCCACCATCCTCGCGTGCGTGCTGTCCATCCAGGGCAGCGGCGTGGCATTGCTGCACTCCTTCCTGGCGCTGCTGCTGTACTTCCTGGTGCCGTGGACGGCGGTCAACCTCGTGGACTACTTCCTGGTGCGCAAGGGCCGCTACGCCATCGCCGATTTCTTCACGCCACAGGGCATCTACGGCGCCTGGGGCTGGCGCGGCATCTGCGCCTATCTGGGCGGCTTTGCGGCCATGGTGCCCTTCTTCCACATCCACGACGCCACGGACGGCCATGCGGTCTTCATCGGCTGGGCTGCGCAGCGGCTGGGCGGCGTGGACTTCGCCTGGCTGCCGGGCATTCTCGTGGCCGGCAGCCTTTACTGGGTGCTGGCCCGCAACCTGGATCTGCAGGCCGAGGAGGCCGCCAGTTGCCAGCCGCGGCAGGACAGCCACCCTTTGCATCTCAAGGAGCGCACACCATGACGGAGCACCGCATCCGCATCATCCAGCCCCGTCTGCGTGACGGCGACATTGCCGGCAACCTGGCGATGACGCTGAAGACGATCAGGGCCAGCGCGGGGCAGGCCGACCTGCTGGTCTTTCCCGAAACCTGCATCAGCGGATTTCCCCGGCCGGACAACGTGGCGCAGCTGGCCGAGCCGCTGGATGGCCCCTCGGCCACTGCGCTGCGCGAGGCCGCGCGGCAAGCCGGCGTGGCCGTCGCCATCGGCCTGGCCGAAGCGGACCGGGGCCGTCACTTCAACGCAGGCCTGCTGATCGATGCCGATGGCCAGGTGCTGCTGCACTACCGCAAGACCATGCTCTACGACTCGGACCACGGGGTCTTCGAGGCCGGGGATCGCCAGCCCGTCTGCACATGGCGCGGCCTGCGAGTGGGACTGCTGATCTGCTTCGACATCGAGTTTCCGGTACCGGCCCGCGCCCTGGGCGTGCAGGGCGTGGACCTGATCGTGCTGATGGACGGGATGATGCACCCCTACGGCCACATCCATCGCCACGCCGTGCCCGTGCGCGCCATGGACAACCAGTGCTACATCGCCATGGCCAACCGCGCCGGTCCCGGCGACAGCTACGCCTTCTGCGGCGAAAGCCAGTTCGCCGATCCCTTCGGCCAAACGCTGGCGCGCATCGCGGGCGATGCCGAGGGCCTGCTGGACGTGCGCCTGGACCCTCTGGCGCCCGGCCGAGCGCGTGCGCAGTACCGGGGGTGACGAGCGCCGAGGCGCCGCAGTGTCTCGGTCATCGCGGTCATCTGTGTCGGTTGTATGACAGCAATGTCACCATCCTGTGGGGCTGGTGTGGGCACGTGATTTCTACATTGGAGTCCTCTCCTCTGCGTTCCGCATCGCGGGGCGTGGGGAGAACGAATTACCAACGTGCCTGAAAGGAATCACATCATGTCGCAACGCCGCTTCACCCCCGCCACCCTCATTGCCGGCCTGGCCGCATCGGCAGCGCTGCTGCTGCCCGGCATGGCATCGGCGGCCGGATACATCCACCCGGCCAACAACGAGGCGGGCGCCGTCGTCCACCCCGAGCATTTCAAGAGCAGCAAGACACGCGCCCAGGTGACGGCCGAGGCCGAGGCAGCCGTGCGCCAGGGCGGCACCTCGCGCTTCAATGCCAGCGTCTATCCGGCTCCCGCACCGCAGACCGGCGCGGGCAAGACACGCCAGGAAGTGATCAATGAACTGATCAACGAAACGCCTGCCCAGCGCGATGCACGCCAGCGTGCCATGGGTGGCTGATGCGCAGGCGGGGCCCGTGCCCCGCAGGTGCCGGATCAATGCAAACCCGACGCGCCGTCTGGCTACGAGCCTGCGGCGCGTTCTGCTTCCTCGGCATCATGGGCGCGCGCAATGGCCAGGATCACGTCGCGCGCCAGCCGGCGCTTGGGCACGGGAAGGCGCAGGTAGATCTTGAACAGCTCGTTGTCCTCATAGCCCAGGCCTGCGGACCAGGCGCTCTTGGGCTCGCGCACCTCGCGAACCTGCTGCGGCGAGCGCAGGAATTCCTCCAGCGGCACCTGCAGCCAGTCGGCCAGCGCAGCGAGTTTCTTGGCGTTGGGCATGGTCTTGCCGACCAGCCAAAGGCGCACGCCGTGCTGGGACATGGGCTTGCCCCAGAAACGGGAATTGAACTCGTGCTCCAGCACGGCAGGCCTGGCTTCATAGCCCTGGGCCTGCATTGAATCACGTAATTTTTGAGCAAACCGCTGCTTTGCATCCTGCATGCGCGAACGCTATGGGATTGGTCTGATTGAGATGTGAGTATTGATAAAAATCACTTCTCTTTTTGATTGATAGTTAATATCAACCATCGATCTGGAAATCACATGCACGGGGGAGCAAATGCGTTGGCAACGAGTGTGGCTGCTGCCCTCGAGCCTTGTACTGGTGCTGGGCGGTTGCGGCGGTGACGACGGTGATGTCCTGGCGGTCCAGGCCGCATCCTGGGGCGGTGCATCGGAGGTCTCGATAGGCCAGGTGCTCCAGGAGAGGAACGCATGCGCGCGCAGTGCATGGCGCAGCGTGGGCGATGGAAGCGGCGGGCGCATCGTCGAGTACACCTGCGAGAGATCAGGCACGCATGGATATCTGCAGCTGCGTCTGCGCCAGGATGCCGAGCAGCTGCAGCAAGCGGCCGATGGCGAGCAGGCGCGGTTCGAGGCCCGGCTGCGTGGCGGCTGGCGCGAATTGCTGATGCTGGAGCGCCAGCGCCAGGAGATGCTGGGCCGCCATCGGCTTGAGGCGCAGAAGGACGCGGAACGCATGCGCCTGCACCTGGAAGACCTGCGCATGCTGGAGGAAATGACAGACTGCCGCAGCTTCCGTCCGCAAGGGCTGGGCGCCGAAGCAGCTCCGCAGCGGCTGGTGCTGGCCGCCGACGCTTGCGTGCGTTCCGGGCGCCCCGCCGAGCCGGTCTACGCACGCGAACGCAAGCAGACGCTGGAGCGCATGCGCGCAGCCCTGCCGCGCTACGACGAGGCACGGCTGGGGCGCGAGGCGGCTCTGCGGGCACTGGAGCGCACGCTAGAGCAGCAGGAGGCGGCGCTGCGCAGACTGGAGGAGGACCGACCCGAGACAGGGGAGCGCATCCGCAGATCCCTGGCCGAGCGGCTGGAGGCGATGCGCCTGCGGCTGAACCAGGTCGGCCGTGTGCGCGAACTCACGCGCTGGAGCGTGGCCGGCGCGCGCGTGGCCTACCTGGACACCGCCTTGGCGATGGAATGCGGCATGCGCACCCTGTCCCATGCCGTACCACTGGAGGCCATGATCGAAGACCTCGCGGAGGACCTGGCCGTGCCCCGGCAGGAAGCTGCGCTGGCCCGCGCGCTCGATGGGCTGTGGCTGCGCTGCCTCCAGCAGCCGTGACCAGCGGGTTGCATGGTGGTCGTTGCACAGTGCTCGTTGCACGGCGCCGGTTGCACCACGCCTCAGAATCTCGGCAGTTCCGGGTGTGAGATCTGGCCGCCGCGCACCAGCATCTTTCCGTACTCGGCGCAGCGGTTGAGCGTGGGAATCACCTTGCCGGGGTTGAGCAGGGCCTGCGGGTCGAAGGCGGCCTTGAGCGCGAACATCTGGTCGTTCTCGGCCGTGGTGAATTGGGTGCACATGGAGTTGAGCTTTTCCACGCCCACGCCATGCTCGCCCGTGACCGTGCCGCCCATGGCCACGCTGGTCTCCAGGATGTCGGCGCCGAACAGCTCGCAGCGGTGCAGCTCGTCGGGGTCGTTGGCATCGAACAGGATCAGCGGGTGCAGGTTGCCGTCGCCCGCGTGGAAGACGTTGGCGCAGCGCAGGCCGTATTTCTTTTCCATCTCCTGGATGGCCAGCAGGATGTCGGCCAGGCGCTTGCGCGGGATGGTGGAGTCCATGCACATGTAGTCGGGGCTGATGCGCCCGCTGGCGGGAAAGGCGTTCTTGCGCCCGCTCCAGAAGCGCAGGCGCTCGGCCTCGCTTTCGCTCACCGTGATGGCCGTGGCCCCGGCGCCGCGCAGCACCTCGCTCATGTGGGCGATCTCTTCCTCGACTTCCTCGGGCGTGCCGTCGCTCTCGCACAGCAGGATGGCCTCGGCCGTGAGGTCGTAGCCGGCCTTGACGAAGTCCTCGACGGCGGCCGTCATGGGCTTGTCCATCATCTCCAGCCCGGCCGGGATGATGCCGGCCGCGATCACGGCGGCCACGGCGTCGCCGGCCTTGCGCACGTCGTCGAAGCTGGCCATGATGCAGCGCGCCAGCTGGGGCTTGGGGATCAGGCGCACGGTGACTTCGGTGGTCACGGCCAGCATGCCCTCGCTGCCGACCAGGATGGCCAGCAGGTCGAAGCCCGGCGTGTCCAGCGCCGTGGAGCCGAACTCCACCGGCTCGCCCTCCACGGTGAAGCCGCGCACCTTGAGCACGTTGTGCACCGTCAGCCCGTACTTGAGGCAGTGCACGCCGCCAGAGTTCTCGGCCACGTTGCCGCCGATGGTGCAGGCGATCTGGCTGCTGGGATCGGGCGCGTAGTACAGGCCGAAGGGCGCGGCGGCCTCGCTGATGGCCAGGTTGCGCACGCCGCACTGCACCACGGCCGTGCGGCTGGCCGCATCGACCTGCAGGATCTTGTTGAACTTGGCCAGCGACAGCGTCACGCCCATGGGATGGGGCAAGGCGCCGCCCGACAGCCCGGTGCCCGCGCCGCGTGCGATCACGGGCACCTGGATGGCGTGGCAGGCTCGCAGCACGGCCTGGACCTGGGCCTCGGTCTCGGGCAGGCAGACCACCAGCGGGCGCTGGCGGTAGGCCGTGAGGCCGTCGCATTCATAGGGTGTGGTGTCCTCGGCATTCCACAGCAGGGCGTGGGCGGGCACATGGCGGGCCAGCGCGGCCACGACCTCGGCCTGGCGCCGTGCGCGCTCGGAGGTTGCAGGCTGTCGATGGGCGGCATCGGCGGCGGCCGACGCCATGGCGCCGGGAGCGGGGCTGGCTGGGGAGCTGGCGGGAGTCATGGAGCCTGACTTTAGGCGATGCCGCCGTCTTTGTGCAGCGGGGCTGCGCTGATGTTTATTGCAACGGCGCGTGAAATCCGTGAAATCCGTGAAATCCGCGAAATCAGTTATGGGCGCCTCAGCAGGCCATCGCCCTCTTCAACCATTCAGCAAAGGCCGCGCATTCCCAGCGGTCCATGGTGCCGGTACGCCAGCACAGGTAGTGGGCATGGGGGCTGGCCGTGTCCACGTCGAACAGGCGCACCAGGGTGCCGTTGTCCAGCCAGGGCGCGCCCAGCTTGTGGCGCACCAGGGCGATGCCCATGCCGGCCGAGGCCGCGTCGCACATCAGGCCGATGTCGTTGAACTGCGAGCCCTCGTGCGGCTCGGGCCAGTCCAGGCCGGTGGCGCCGAACCAGGTGCGCCAGGGCTCCAGCGGGCTGCGCAGCAGGGGCATGCCTTCCAGGTCCTGGGGCTGCTCGAAGGGGCCGTGCTCGCGGATGAAGGCTGGCGAGGCCAGCGGCGTGACCACGTCGCGCGCCAGCTCGATGTGCTCCACATCGGCATAGTGGCCGGGGCCGAAGCGCACCATCAGGTCGGCATCCTCGGCCACCACGTCCAGCAGCGGGATGGAGACCTGCAGGGCGATGTCGATCTCGGGATAGGTTTCCGTGAACTGGCGCAGGCGCGGGATCAGGATCACGCGCGCAAAGGTGGGCGTGACCGCAAGCTTGAGCCTGCGGCGGCCCGGCGCCGTCACCTCGCCCGGAAAGCGCTGCAGCGCGCCCAGGCCCTCGCGCACGTGGGACAGGTAGGCGCTGCCTTCGGTGGTGAGCGAAAAGTCCGAGCGGCCGAACAGCCGCGTGCCCAGGATCTGCTCGAGCTGGCGCACGCGGTGGCTGACTGCGCTGGGCGTGACGCACAGCTCCTCGGCCGTCTGCGTCACGCTGCGCAGCCGCGCCAGCGCCTCGAAAGTGAGCAGGCACTGTATGGGCGGAATGCGGCGGGCGCCGCTGCCGGGCGGGGCAAAGCCGCTGCCGGCGGCAAGGGTCACGTTCGCCATGGGCGGCCGGGAGCCGGCTTCAGCGGAAGACCACGGTCTTGTGGCCGTTGAGGATGACGCGGTGCTCGCTGTGCCACTTGACGGCGCGGGCCAGCACCTGGCTCTCGGTGTCGCGGCCGCGGGCCGTGAGGTCCTCCACGGTGTCGGTGTGGTCGGCGCGGGCCACGTCCTGCTCGATGATCGGGCCTTCGTCCAGGTCGGCCGTCACATAGTGGGCCGTGGCGCCGATCAGCTTCACGCCGCGGTCATGGGCCTGGTAGTAGGGCTTGGCGCCCTTGAAGCTGGGCAGGAAGCTGTGGTGGATATTGATCGCGCGGCCCGCCAGCTTGGTGCACAGGTCGTTGGACAGCACCTGCATGTAGCGCGCCAGCACCACGAGCTCGGCACCCTCGGCCTCGATGATCTCGAACTGCTTTGCCTCGGCCTGGGCCTTGGTGGCAGCCGTGACGGGGATGTGGTGGAAGGGAATGTTGTAGCTGGCCGCCAGCTGGTAGAACTCGCGGTGGTTGCTGATGATGGCGCGGATGTCCACCGGCAGCAGGCCGCTCTTCCAGCGAAACAGCAGGTCGTTGAGGCAGTGGCCTTCCTTGCTGACCATGAGCACGGTCTTCATGGCTTCGGCCTTGGTGTGCAGGCGCCACTTCATCTGGTACTGGCCGCCCAGGTCGGCCAGGGCCGCCCTCAGAGCCGCGGGATCGCAGCCGTTGCAGGCAAATTGCACGCGCATGAAGAACAGTCCGGTGGCCGGGTCGTTATACTGCGCGGCCTCTTCGATGTTGCCGCCTTGCTCGAGCAGAAAGCCCGAGACGGCATGTACCAGACCGAGCCGGTCGGGGCACGAAAGGGTAAGAATATAGGCTTGGGTCATAGCGGCGCAATTGTCGCAGCATGGACACGACCCTGCGCAAGTCACACGTTCTGGGAACGTTCTGAGGAACCACATGCAAGATCAGGGAGAGCAGCCCCGAATACCGCTCTGGGGCGCAATGACCCTGTACGTGTGCGCAGGTCTGCTGTGGCTCTGGGGCGTGGAATGGCTGCTGGCGCACCTGCAGATTCCGCCCGAGGCGGCGGCGCAGCGGCGCATGCTGTCCTCTGTGACCCTGGTGCTGGTCACGGCCGTGGGCGGCGGCTGGCTGCTGTGGCGCATGCGCCGTGGAGAGCGCACTGCCCATGCCGCGATGGCCGCCGGGCGGGAGGCCGACGAACGCCAGCGCCTGGCCGCCGCCGTGGTGGACAACACCATGGAGGGCGTGGTCGTCACCGACGCGCGCAGCCGCATCCTCTCGGTCAACAGCGCCTTCACGCGGCTGCTGGGCTATACCGAGCAGGAGATGCTGGGCAAGACACCGCGCATGTTCAAGTCAGGCCGCCACGACAAGGCCTTCTACGAGGCCATGTGGGACAGCATGCAGGCCACGGGCCACTGGCAGGGCGAGATCTGGAACCGCCGCAAGAACGGCGAGGTCTTCCCCGAGCGCATGTCGCTCAGCGCCGTCAAGGATGCACAGGGCAAGGTCACGCACTACGTGTGCATGTTCACCGACATCTCGGCCGAGAAGGCGCGCGAGGCCCAGCTCGAATTCCTGGCCCACCGCGACATGCTCACCGGCCTGCCCAACAGCGTGCGCTTCACAGCGCTGCTGGAAGACGCCGTGGCCGAGGCGGCCGCCGAGCAGGGCACGCTGGCCGTGATGCTGCTGAACATCGATCGCTTCAAGGACGTCAACGACAGCTACGGCCACGCCATTGGCGACCAGGTGCTGCGCCACATCGCCGCCCGTGTGCACGACTCCCTGGGACCCCAGGACCTCATAGGTCGCATGGCCGGTGACGAACTGGCCGTGCTGTGCAAGGGCATGAGCGAGCGCGGCGACGCCATCGCCCGTGCACGGCAACTGATCGCGGCGGCCGGCCAGCCCTGGAGCTCGCCGGACGGCCTGTCCGTCATGGCCGGCGTCAGCGTGGGCATCTGCATGTATCCCTCCCACGCCGGCAATGCCCAGGACCTGCTGCAGGGCGCGCACGCCGCCGTCTACGGCGCCAAGTCGCGCAGCGGCCGTGCCTGGTGCTTCTTCGAGGAAGACATGACCTCGGCCGCACGCGAGCGCCTGGCCATGGAGGCACGGCTGCGGCAGGCCATAGACCTGGGCCACCTGCGCCTGTACTTCCAGCCCCAGATCGACCTGGCCACGGGCCGCCTGGTGGGCGCCGAGGCCCTGGTGCGCTGGCTGGACCCGGACGAGGGCCTCATCTCCCCGGCACGCTTCATTCCCGTGGCCGAAAGCTCTGGCGTCATCGGCGCGCTGGGCCTGTGGGTGCTGCGCGAGGCCTGCGCCCAGGGCCAGCGCTGGCGCGATCAGGGCCTGCCCGAGATGACCATCGCGGTCAATGTCTCGCTGCACCAGTTCCTGCTGACCGACATTGCCGGCGCCACCGCCGACGCGCTGGCCGCCACGGGCTTCGCCCCGCACTGCCTGGAACTGGAAATCACCGAAAGCGCCCTGGCCGAGCGCCCCGAGGAGGCCCTGGCCGTCATGCGCCGCCTGCGCGCCCAGGGCCTGCGGCTGGCCATCGACGACTTCGGCACCGGCTATTCCTCGCTGGCCCACCTCAAGCGCTTTCCGCTGGACCTGCTCAAGATCGACCAGGGCTTCATCCGCGATATCCCGCACAGCGCGGACGACATGGCCATCAGCGGATCGGTGATCGCGCTGGGGCATGCCATGGGGCTCAAGGTTCTGGCCGAGGGCGTGGAGACGGCCGAGCAACTGGCATTCCTGCGCGGCAAGGGGTGCGACTTCTTCCAGGGCTATCTGTGCAGCAAGCCCTTGCCCGCACAGGCGTTTGGGGAGTGGGTGTCGGACAACCAGGGCATGTGGGCCGTGCAGGGCTGATCGCCCGATGCACGGCGGGCCGAGGCCCGACCCCTGCTCCACCACTCAGGCCAGGGGACCCGAGCGAATCGACGGCAAATCAGGCCAACGCCTCCGCCGGCCCAAAGAATTCATAGCGGACCTGCCCTTCCGGCACCCCCAACACCCGCAACGACTCCTTCACCGACCGCATGAACGGCCGGGGCCCCAGGAAATACACATCGGCATCCACTGAAGGCAGCCACTCACCCAACTGCCGGGCGGTCAGCAGTCCCTGCGCATCGACCTCATCGCCCTCCTCCACCCGGTCATAGCAGTAGTACCGGCTGAGCTGCGGATGCTCCGCGGCCAGCGCATCCACACGTTCACGGAAGGCGTGAACACCGCGCTCGCGTGCGCAGTGGATGAAGACCACGGGACGCTTGCTGGGCAAGGCCGCATCCAGCATGGGCAGGGTCGGCGTGATGCCCACGCCGCCGCTGATCAGCACCAGCGGACGCTCGCCGGGCTGCAGCGTGAAGTGTCCTGCGGGCGGGAACAGCTGCAGCGTGTCGCCGACGCGGACCCGGTCGTGCAGGAAGTTGGAGACCTTGCCACCTGCCTCGCGCTTGACGCTGATGCGCAGGCTGCGGCCATCGGCGGGCGCGGACAGCGAGTAGTTGCGCCGCTGCTCCTGCCCGTCAACCACCAGGCGCAGGCCGATGTACTGGCCGGGCTGGTGGGCGATGACGGGGCCGCCATCGGCCGGCACCAGGTAGAACGAGGTGATCTCGGCGCTTTCCGCCACCTTGTCCTCGACCACGAACGCACGCTCGCCGCGCCAGCCGCCCTCGGCCGCCGCCGTGCGGTCATAGGCCTGGCGTTCGGCGCCGATCAGGATGTCGGCCAGTTGCTGGTAGGCGGCGCCCCAGGCATCGATGACCTCGTCGGTGGCGATCTCGGCGCCCAGCACTTCGCGGATGGCGCGCAGCAGGCAGGTGCCGACGATGGGGTAGTGCTCGGGCTGCACCTGCAGCGCAACGTGCTTGTTGATGATCTGCGCGGGCAGATCGCCCAGGGCTTCGAGCCGGTCGATGTGCTTGGCGTACATGAGCACGCTATAGGCCAGGGCACGCGGCTGGGCACCGCTTTGCTGGTGGGCCATGTTGAACAGGGCGCGCACCTCTGGGTACTCGCCCAGCATGGTCTGGTAGAAGTGGGTGATCAGCGCCTCGCCGCCGGTTTCAAGCAGCGGGACGGTGGATTGGACGATGGCACGTTGGCGGTCGGTCAGCACAAGAAACTCCTTGGGTACGGTGACGGGCATGCCCGGTGCGATGCCGGGCATGCCTTGACAAAGGCAAGTGCCGTGCCAAGACTGCAGCCCTTGCAGAACAAGGGTTTGGCGTTTCATGCGTCAATATGACCTTCATCAAATCGAGTCTTTTTGACAGCGATTGCAGTCTTTATGACCACATCCACCGCCCTGCATGCCCTGACCCCTCTGGTGGCCGACCTGGCCCAGGACCTGCCCGAGCGCGAGCGCTTTCGCCGCCTGCTGGCAGCCCTGCGCGCCGTGCTGCCGGCCGATGCCGCCGCCCTGCTGCGGCTGGAGGGCGAGTGGCTGCGGCCCGTGGCCATCGATGGCCTGGTGCCCGATGCGCTGGGCCGGCGCTTTCGCATTGCCGAGCACCCGCGCTTTGCCCAGCTGCTGGCGGCGGGCCAGGCCATGCGCTTTGCGCCCGACAGCCCGCTGCCCGATCCCTATGACGGTCTGGTGGCCCAGGGCCACGGACCGCTGGAGGTGCACGACTGCATGGGCTGCGTGCTGCAGACGGGCGGCCTGCCCTGGGGCCTTCTCACGCTGGACGCGCTGGACCCCGGGCGCTTTGCCGACCCGGCCGCGCTGGCGGCGCTGCAGGCCTTTAGCAACCTGGCGGCGGCCACCGTGACCACGGCCGAGCGGCTGCGCCGGTTGGCGCGCAGTGCGCGCGCCCTGCCCGCGCCCGGCGCCGCCCCGGGGGGCGAGTCATCGCGTCCGCTGATCGGCCAGAGCCCGGCCATGCGCGCGCTGCAAAAGGACATCGCCCTGGTCGCGGCCAGCGACCTCAACGTACTGATCACGGGGGATACCGGCACGGGCAAGGAACTGGTGGCCCAGGCCGTGCATGCGCAGTCGGCGCGTGCAGGCCGGGCGCTGGTCAGCATCAACTGCGCGGCCCTGCCCGACAACCTGGTCGAAAGCGAGCTGTTCGGCCATGTGCGCGGCGCCTTCACGGGTGCGCTGTCCGAGCGCAGCGGCAAGTTCGAGCAGGCCGACCAGGGCACGCTGTTCCTGGACGAGGTGGGCGAGCTGTCCCTGCCCGTGCAGGCCAAGCTGCTGCGCGTGCTGCAAAGCGGCCAGCTGCAGCGCCTGGGCTCGGACCGCGAGCACCATGTGGACGTGCGCGTGATCGCCGCCACCAACCGCGACCTGGCCGCCGAGGTGGCGGCGGGCCGCATGCGCGCCGATTTCTTCCACCGCCTGAGCGTCTACCCGCTGCGCGTGCCCGCGCTGCGCGAGCGCGACAGCGACGTGCTGATGCTGGCCGGCTTCTTCCTCGAGGAAAACCGTTCGCGCCTGGGCCTGGGCGGACTGCGCCTGCACCCCGCCGCGCAATCGGCTTTGCTTGCCCAGGACTGGCCCGGCAATGTCCGGGAGCTGGAGCACCTCATCAGCCGCGGCGTGCTGCGGGCGCTGAGCCGTGCGCCCTCCGCCGCTCCAGCCGGTGGCCGGGCTCGCATGGTCACGCTGGGCCAGGCCGATCTCCGGGATGACGCGCAGCCCCCGGCGACGGCCACCCCGTCCCTGCCCGTCACACAGGCCGCATCGCCCGGCGCCAGCCCCCAAGGCCTGCGCGAAGCCGTGGAGAGCTACGAGCGCCATCTGATCGACGCCAGCCTGCAGCGCCACCACGGCAGCTGGGCCGCCGCCGCACGCGAACTGCAGATGGACCGCGCCAACCTGCAGCGGCTGGCGCGGCGGCTGGGACTGGTCAGGCAGGACGCCTGAGCGACTTCAGCCACCCATACCCGCTCACCAGCAACACCCCGGCCAGCACCATCAGTGCCCCGGCCAGGAAGTTGGGCTCGATGGGCTCGCTGAGCAGCCAGGCACCGAAGACCACGCCGAAGATGGGCGTCATGAACGAGAACACGCCCAGGCGCGAGGCCAGGTATTGCGTGAGCAGCCAGAACCAGACCAGGAAGCTCACAAAGCAGACCAGCACGGACTGGAAGGCCAGGCCGGCCCAGGCCAGCGGCGTGGGCTCGAAGCGGGTCTGGCCCAGCAGGAAGGCGGCGGGCAGCAGCAGCGCAAAGCCGGTGGCCAGTTGGTAGAGCAGGGTCTGCGCGGCGGGCAGCGATGCCAGCCGCGTGGTGCGGATGGCCACCGTGGTGGCGCCCCAGGCCACGCCGGCGGCCAGCGCCAGCAGGTCGCCCAGCAGCATGGCGGCGCCGGCTGCCTTCGAAGGCTTGCCGCCGCCCAGGAAGGCCAGCGCTATGCCGGCAAAGGCCAGTGCGATGCCCAGCCATTGCAGCGGCGCCAGGCGCTCCGAGGGCAGCTTCCAGTGCAGGCCCAGCGCCGCGAACACGGGAGCGGAATACAGGAAGACCACCACATGGGCGGCCGAGGTGTGGTTGATGCTCTCGCCCACCAGCAGGAATTCCAGAGCAAACAGCGTGCCCACGGCCAGGCCCGGGCGCCAGCTGCCGTCGCCCCACTGCACGCGCATGCCGCGCCAGCGCATGAACAGCCACACCAGCACGGCGCCCACGCCCGAGCGCAGCGCGATCTGCAGCGTGGGCGCAATGGCATCGGCCGTGGCCTTGAGCAGGATCTGCTGCAGGCTCCAGATCAGGCACAGCATGAGCATCAGCGCGGCGGCGCGCGCGTCCAGCGGTTTGCGTGAATCCACGGCATATCCCTTTCAACGACCGTAAAAAAGCCGGCCCGCAGGCCGGCTTTGCATCAAGCGGGGGCTGGCCCGGCCAGCGGGCCGGCCATCACTTGATGCCCAGCAGTTCCACCTCGAAGTTCAGCGTGGCGTTGGGCGGGATCACGCTGCCCGCGCCACGGCTGCCGTAGGCGATGGAGGGCGGGCAGGTCAGCTTGGCCTTGCCGCCGACCTTCATCTTCTGCACGCCTTCGGTCCAGCAGGGAATCACGCCGGTCAAGGGGAACTCGATGGGCTGGCCGCGCGTGATGGAGCTGTCGAAGTCCTTGCCCGTGTCGGGGAAGTAGCCGCGGTAGTGCACGCGCACCGTGTCGCTGGCCTTGGGGCTGGCGCCCGTGCCTTCCTTTAGGCTTTCATAGACCAGGCCGCTGGCCGTGGTCACGGGCTGGGCCGCATGGGCCGCCACGCCGGTCAGTGCGGCGAGCATCAGGCCGCAGGAGGCGGCCAGGGTGGTGAGGGTCTTTTTCATCAGGGTTCTTTCAATGCAATGTTTGCAGCGGGTTCACGCCTTGGCGGGGACACCGATGTCGTCCAGCGCTTTGGCGATGTGGCCGACGGTGCGATCCACGTTGTGCCATTTTTCCAGGCCGAACAGGCCGATGCGGAAGGTCTTGAAGTCCGGGCCTTCGTCGCACTGCAGGGGCACGCCCGAGGCGGTCTGCAGGCCGGCCTCCATGAACTTCTTGCCGCTCTGGATGCCGGGGTCGGTGGTGTAGCTGACGACGACGCCGGGAGCCTTCCAGCCTTCGGCCGCCACGCTGGGAAAGCCGCGCGATTCCAGCAGGGCACGCACCTTGGCGCCCAGGGCGATCTGCTCATCGCGCACCTTGGCGAAGCCGTAGGCACGCGTCTCCAGCATCACGTCGCGCAGGCGGACCAGGGCGTCGGTGGGCATGGTGGTGTGGTAGGCGTGCTGGCCTTTTTCGTAGCCCTCGGCGATCTGCATCCACTTCTTGAGGTCGCAGGAGAAGCTGGAGCTTTGCGTGTGCTCGATGGCTTCGCGCGCACGCTGCGAGAGCATGACCATGGCGCAGCACGGCGAGCTGCTCCAGCCCTTTTGCGGCGCGCTGATCAGCACGTCCACGCCGGTCTTTTCCATGTCCACCCACATGGCGCCCGAGGCCACGCAGTCCAGCACGAAGAGCGCGCCCACCTCGTGCGCGGCATCGGCCACGGTGCGCAGGTAGCTGTCGCTCAGCAGGATGCCGCTGGCCGTCTCCACATGGGGGGCGAACACGACCTTGGGTTTTTCAGTGCGGATGGCGGCGGCCACGTCCTCGGCCGCGCAGGGCGCCCAGGGGTCCTGGCTGCCCGGTCCCTGGCGACGCGCCTTGCAGACCACGGCTCCACCGCCCAGGCCGCCTTCCTCGAAGATCTGGGTCCAGCGGTAGCTGAACCAGCCGTTGCGCACGATGAGCACCTTTTCGCGATTGGCGAACTGGCGCGCCACGGCCTCCATGCCGAAGGTGCCGCTGCCCGGCACCAGCACGGCCGTGTGGGCGTGGTAGACCTCCTGCAGCGTGGTGAGGATGTCCTGCATCACGCCCGCGAAGCGCTTGGACATGTGGTTGAGCGCGCGGTCGGTGTAGACCACCGAGAATTCGAGCAGGCCGTCGGGATCGATATCGGGCAGAAGTCCGGGCATGGGGAGTCTCCAGGGGCAGCGGGGCCTGCACCGCAGGCCCGCCATCATGTTCGTCGGAAAGGCGGCCAGCTTAGCATGCCGTCCGTGGCGTTTTCAGGGCCTACCAGGTGTCCACGAAGCCGGCTTGGGCAGGCGCAACGCGCGCCCCTGCCAGGCCGCGCGACAGCCAGGCGCGCGTGTCGGCGGGGTCGATGACGGCGTCGATCTCCAGCGTGCCGGCCATGTGCATGGCCTCGCCGTGGGCGTACTGCTGGGCCAGCAGCCGGTCGAACAGGGCGTTGCGTTCGGCGCCCTCGGGCAGGGCCTCCAGTTCCTTGCGAAAGCCCAGGCGCACGGCGCCTTCCAGACCCATGGCACCGAACTCGCCCGTGGGCCAGGCCACGTTGAACACCGGCGCATGGAAGCTGCCGGCCGTCATGCCCATGGCCCCCAGGCCGTAGCCCTTGCGCAGCACCACGCTGAAATACGGCACGCGCAGCTTGGCCGCCGTGACGAACAGGCGGCTGACATGGCGCACCTGGGCCGTCTTCTCGATCTCGGGGCCGACCATGAAGCCGGGCGTGTCCACCAGGCTCACGATGGGCAGGCCATGGGCATTGCACAGCTGCATGAAGCGCGCGGCCTTGTCGGCCGCATCGGCGTCGATGGCGCCGCCCAGGTGGGAGGGGTTGTTGGCCATCAGCCCCACGGGCCGGCCTTCGAGGCGCGCCAGCGCCGTGTGGATGCCTGCGCCAAAGCCCGTGCGCAGCATCAGCAGGCTGCCTTCGTCCACCAGATGCGCCATGGCCGCACGGGTGTCATAGGCACGCAGCCGGTTCTCGGGCACCACATGGCGCAGGGCGCGCGTGTCGGGCGCGGTCCACTCCGTGGTGCGGCCCTGGAAGAAGGACAGGTAGTGGCGCGCGGCGGCCACGGCTTCGGCCTCGTCATCGACCAGCACGTCGATCACGCCATTGGCATGCTGCACGCTGCTGGGCCCGATCTGCTCGGGCCGGAAGACACCCAGCCCGCCGCCCTCGATCATGGCCGGCCCGCCCATGCCGATGCAGCTGGCGCGCGTGGCGATGATCACGTCGCTGCAGCCCAGCAAGGCCGCGTTGCCCGCGAAGCAGCGGCCATGGGTGATGCCGATCACGGGCACCTGGCCCGACAGCGCCGCATAGGCCGCAAAGGTGTGCACATGCAGGCCGGCGACCACGGGCGTGTCGGTGTCACCGGGCCGCCCGCCGCCGCCTTCGGCGAACAGCACCACGGGCAGCTTCTGCGCTAGCGCAATGCCCAGCATGCGGTCGGTCTTGGCATGGTTGCGCGCGCCCTGGGTGCCCGCCAGCACGGTGGCGTCATAGGACATGACGACGGCGCGCGAGCGCTCCTGGCCGAACTGCGCGCCGTTGATGGAGCCCATGCCCGTGACCATGCCGTCGGCCGGCGTGTTGGCGATCAGGTCGTCCATGCTGCGCCGGCGCGTCTGCGCGGCAATGGCCAGCGCACCGTATTCGATGAAGCTGCCTGCGTCGCAGAGGTCGGCGATGTTCTCGCGCGCGCTGCGGCTGCCCTGGGCATGGCGTTTGGCCATGGCCTCGGGCCGGGCAGCATCGCGCGTGAAGGCATGGCGGTCGATGACGCGCTGCAGGTCGGCGCGGATGTGGTCCGGGTCCTGTGCGGACTGCTGCGCGCGTGCGCCGGCCTGCACGCCTTCGGCGGCGGCCAGCACCAGCAGGGGCTGGTCCTGGGCCACATAGGCACCGGCCTCGGCCAGCCGTTGGGTGATGGTGCCGGCCTGCGGCGCCAGCAGAACATGCTCCATCTTCATGGCTTCGAGCACGCCCAGTTCGGTGCCTGCGGCTACGGCATCGCCCACGGCCACGCTCCACTGCACGATGCGCGCGGGCATGGGGGCCGTGATGGCGCCTTCGGGGACGGGCGCGCCAGCAGCCTCGGCCGCCGCCGGAACCTCGGCGCCCACAGCCGTGCGGCGCGCGCCTTCGGCCAACACCTGGGCGTCCGCCACCAACTCGGGAAGGGCCTCTTCAAGCCAGCGTGTGTGCACGGCCTGCGATGCCATCTCGGGCCGCCGGGCCAGCGCCTGCAGCAGCGGCAGGTTGGTGGCCAGCCCGTCGATGCAGCATTCGTCCAGTGCGCGACGTGCGCGGCGAAGCACGTCTTCAAAGCGCGGCCCGCTGCTGTGCACGATGAGCTTGGCCAGCAGCGTGTCGTAGTGCGGCGAGGGGCTGGCGCCCGCCACCGCATGCGTGTCGATGCGGATGCCGGGGCCGGCCGGCCACTGCAGTGCGCCTATGCGCCCGCTACCGGGGCGCGACTGGCCTGCGGCATCCAGCGTCTCGGCATTGATGCGCCATTGCATGGCATAGCCGCGCGGCGCGGGCGGCGTCCTGGCATCCAGGCCCAGCTCTCCAAGGTGATCGCCGGCCGCCACGCGGATCTGGGCCTGCACCAGGTCGATGCCGAAGACCTCCTCGGTGATGGTGTGCTCGACCTGCAGGCGCGGGTTGGCCTCGATGAAGACATAGGGCAGGGAGTCGGAGGCGGCATCGACCAGGAATTCGAAGGTGCCCAGGCTCTCGTAGCCGATCTCGGCGGCCATGCGCAGCGCGTCGCGCGTGATGCGCTCGCGCAGCGGCTGCGCCAGGCTGGGGCTGGGCGCGATCTCCACCAGCTTCTGGAAGCGCCGCTGCAGCGTGCATTCGCGCTCGCCCAGCGCGATGGGGCCTGCGCCGCCGTCGCCCAGGATCTGCACCTCGATATGGCGCGCGCCCGTCATCAGCCGCTCCACATAGACGCCGTCCACGCCGAAGGCGGCTCGCGCCTCGCTGCGGCAGCGCTCATAGGCGGCAGGCAGGTCCTCGGCGCGCGCCACGGCACGCATGCCGCGCCCGCCGCCGCCGCCGATGGCCTTGACCATGATGCCGCTGGCGCCCCCGGCCTGCTGCGCCTCGAAGAAGGCCTGGGCCTGTTCCAGCGTGACAGCCTCGCTGCTGCCCGGCATCAGCGGCACGCCGCAGCGGCGCGCCAGATCGCGTGCGCGGGCCTTGTCGCCCAGCAGCGCCAGGTGCTCCGGCGCGGGGCCGATGAAGCGCAGGCCCGCATCGGCGCAGGCCTGCGCAAAGCCCGCGTTCTCGCTGAGAAAGCCGTAGCCCGGATGGATGCCGTCGCAGCCGTGCTCGCTCGCAATGCGCAGCAGGTGGGCGCCGTCCAGGTAGGCCGAGGGGCCGCTGGCGTCCAGGGGCACAGCTGCATCGGCAGCGGATACATGGGGCGCCTGCGCATCGTCTGCGGCATAGACGGCCAGGCTCGGCACACCCAGCTCGCGCAGCGCACGCACGATACGCAGCGCGATCTCGCCGCGGTTGGCAATCAGGATCTTCTGGAACATGGGTAAAAGGTCCGGTATCAATGGTCAACAGCGTTTGCAACTGGCGCCCTCAAATGCAAGGGGCACCGAGGAAGGGCCGCCCCGCACCGAAGGTGTCGTCCCCCTCCCCCGCGAAGCGGGTAGAGAGGGGGAAGGCGCGAAGCGACTCAGGGGGTGTCTTTCAACATCCTGCGCAGCACTTTGCCCGCGCCGGTGGCGGGCAGCGCCTCGATGAAACGCACCTCGCGCGGCGCCTTGTAGCTGGCCATGTTCTCGCGCGACCACTGCACCAGGTCCTCGGCCGCGATCTGCTGGCCCGGCCGCGTGACGATGAAGGCGCGCACGACCTCGCCCTTGTGCGGGTCGGGCACACCGATGACGGCGGCCTGGGCCACGGCCGGGTGCTTGATGAGGATGGCCTCCACCTCCTCGGGGAAGACGCTGTAGCCCGAGACCTTGATCATTTCCTTGAAGCGGCCGATGAAGGTCAGGTAGCCATCGGCGTCGATGCGGCCCATGTCGCCCGTGTGCACCCAGCCATTCTTCAGGGTCTTGGCCGTGGCCTCGGGCTTGTTCCAGTAGCCCTTGAAGTTGCCAGGGCCGCGGATGGTGATCTCGCCCACTTCGCCGGCCGGCAGCGGCTCGCCCGTCTCGGGGTCGATGATGCGCACCTCGTTGCCAGGCAGCGGCTTGCCGTGCGTGCCCCAGCGGATGGCGTCGCCCGGCATGGAGGTGTCCATGGTGTGGGTCTCGCTCAGGCCATAGGCCGCCTCGCTGGAGATGCAGTTCGGGGTGAAGCGCTTCCACTGCCGCGCCAGCTCCTCGGTGTAGGCAATGCCGAAGCTGGTCACCGTGTTGCGGCGCAGCGCGGAAAAGTCCATGGCCTCCACGCCCGGCAGCTGCATCACGGCCACGTTCATGGGCGCGATGCTGTACCACCAGGTCACGCGGTAGCGCTCCAGCGCCTGGGCCACGGCCAGCGGGTCGAAGCGGTGCAGCAGCACGCAGGTGGCGCCGCTGTGCACGGGCATGTTCACGCCCATGGACATGCCGGCAATGTGATAGAGCGGCGCCACGGCCAGCAGCATGTCCCCGGCGTTCACGCCCGTGGCGCTGGAGGCGCCGGCCGTCTTGCTGGCCGCGTTGCCGTAGCTGAGCATGGCGCCCTTGGGCAGGCCCGTCGTACCCGAGGTATAGGTCATCAGCGATACATCGTCCATGGCGACATCGACGGGCACGGGCTTGGCGCCGCTGTGCATGACATCCCAGAACGATTCCACGCCCTCGGGCAGCGGCTGCACGGGGGCCTGCAGTTCGGGCGGCAGCGCCAGCGTGGCCGATTCAGGAAGCCAGTCGCCATAACGCACGGCCAGCACATGACTGAGCGCCGTGCTGGCGCGCACCTTGTCCACCACGGGCAGCAGCACATCGGCCGCGACGATGACGCGGGCCTTGAGGTCATCGAGCTGGTACTGCAGCTCATGCTCCTTGTTCAGCGGCCCGCAGGGGCAGACGATGGCGCCGATCTTCTGGATGCCGTAGTGCGCCACGATGTACTGCGGGCAGTTGTTCATGAACAGCGCCACGGGCTCGCCCCGGCCCACGCCCAGAGCCTGCAGCCGCGCGGCAAAGGCGTCGCTGGCCGCATCCACCTCGGCCCAGCTGATGTGGCGGCCATACCAGATGTAGGCGTCGCGGCCGGGGTGGTTGCGCGCATTGCGGCGCAGGGCCTCATGCAGGGGAATGAGGGTCTCGGAATCCGCCATGCTTGTCTCCTGGGTGTCTGGCCATCCCGGAACCAGTCCTAAGGGATAGCCTTGATTTGTTTTGGGGTCCAGCGGCTTGCCAATATATACCCGCTGGTAGAACATTGCTACCCATCGGTATAACCATCGCAGCCACCGACGCGACACGAGATTTCCCGCATGCCCAAGCCCCCTGTCACCCCGCGCGGCCGCCAGCGCCTTCCCACGGCCGGCTCCGATGAAAAGCGCGAACGCATCCTCAAGGCAGCCGAGGCCCTGTTCGACCGCAACGGCTACGCCAACACCACGATGGAGCAGATCGTCCAGGCCCTGGGCGTGACCAAGCCCTTCGTCTACTACTACTTCCGCAACAAGCAGGAGATCTTCGAGACCCTGTGCTGGGCGCCCACCGAGGCCTGCTTCACGGTGCTGGACTTCGCGGCCGACGATCCGCGCGCCGCGCACGAGAAGGCCGTGGACGGCCTGCAGCGCCTGATCGCGGCCACCATTGCCCACTATCCGGCGGCCTTCTTTCCGTACCGCGAGCCCCAGGCCTTCAGCCCTGCGTACATGAAGGCCTCGCGCACGCTGGCGCGCCAGTTCTATCGCCAGTTCTGCGCGCTGCTCGAAGAAGGCCGCGCCAGCGGCCACCTGGACTTTCGCGAGACGCGCATCACCGCCCAGGCCGCCTGCAGCCTGCCGGGCTTTCTCTACAACTGGTACCGCCCCGGCGGCCGCCTGGGCACGGCCGAGATGGTGGCCGAGCTGACCGAGCTGGCCAGCCGCGTGCTGGGCCTGCGCACGGCGCCAGCCACCACGCCCGAAGCCATTGCCGCATCCCCCGCGAAAAAGACGCCTGCACGGCGCAGCCGGCCCCGCGCCGAGCCGCCCGGCAAGGACTGACGACCATTCCTTCGAGGAGACAAGACATGCCCGTACGCCGCTTTTCCCGGCCATCCATCGTTCTCGCCACCGCCCTGCTGTGCGCCACGGCCGCCCACGCCCAGGGCGGCGAGACCTTCAAGATCGCCTTCATCGACCCGCTGTCCGGCCCCTTCGTCAGCACGGGCGAGCTGATGCGCGACCACGTGCAGTACGCGGTCGAGGACGTGAACGCCAAGGGCGGTCTGTTCAACGGCGCGAAGCTGCAGCTGCTGCAGTTCGACAGCAAGCTCTCGGCCCAGGAAAGCCAGGCCGCGCTGCAAGCGGCCATCGACCAGGGCGCGCGCGTGGTGGTGACGGGAGGTTCGGGCTCTTCGGTGGTGGCGGCGCTGGTGCAGGCGGCCTCGCGCCACAACCAGCGCAATCCGGGCAAGGAGGTGCTGGTGCTCAACCACTCCTCCATCGACCCCGAGCTGACGGGCAAGGCCTGCAGCTTCTGGCACTTCATGTTCGATGCCAACACCGCCATGCGCATGCAGGCGATTGCCAGCTACATCAAGACCCAGCCGGGCATCCGCAAGGTCTACCTGCTCAACCAGGACTACGCCCACGGCAAGCAGTGGGCGGCGTACGGGCGCCAGATGGTGAGCGCGGCCCGGCCCGATATCCAGTTCACGGGCGAGATGCTCCACCCCATAGGCCGGGTCAAGGACTTCGCGCCCTATGTGGCCAAGATCAAGGAAACGGGTGCGGACTCGGTGATCACGGGCAACTGGGGCCAGGACCTGACCCTGCTGCTCAAGTCCGCCGCCGACTCGGGCTATGACCTGCGCTACTTCAACCACAGCGCAGGCGGCATGCCGGGCACGGTGACATCCTTCGCCCAGACCCGCATCGGCCAGCTGACCTGGGTGGCCGAATGGCACCCGGGCCAGGCCGGCCGCCCGCTGGCCGACGCCCGCGCCCAGGAATACAAGGCCCGCATGGGCAAGGACTTCCTGGCCCCGCGCATGGACCTGGTGCCGCGCATGCTGGCTGCCGCCATGGCCAAGGCACAGTCCACCGAACCCGTGAAGATCGCGCTGGCCATGGAGGATTTGCAGATGGACACCGTGGTCGGCCCCGTGCGCATGCGCGGCAAGGACCACCAGCTGCTGCTGCCCCAGGTGGTCAACACCATCGCGCCCGTGGACGGCAAGCTGGTCAAGACAGGCTGGGAAGGCACGAACTACGGCTTTCGCACCGATGCCGTCTACACGCCCGAGCAGGTGGAATTGCCCACGGACTGCCAGATGAAGCGGCCTGGCGGGCGCTGAGGCGGCCTGCCCCGCCAGCCAGGCCAGCTACGCCCCGCTCAACGCGGGGCGTAGTTTCTCTGGCCGAAGATACCGCTGCCCACGCGCACCATGGTCGATCCGGCGGCCACGGCCGCTTCCAGGTCGCCGGTCATTCCCATGGATACCGTGTCGAAGCGCTCCAGCCCCGGCAGGCCGCTGGCGCGGATCTGTTCGAAGACGGCCGTGGCGCGCGCATGCACCTCGCGCTGGGCCTCGAAGCCCGCCACATCGTCGGGAATGCTCATCACGCCGCGCAGCGCCAGGCGCGGCAGCTGCACGATGGCGGCGGCCAGCTCCAGCGCCTGCTGCGGCGCCACGCCGGCCTTGGTCTCGCCGCCATCCACGTTCAGCTGGATGCAGACCTGCAGCGGCGCCAGGCCCTCGGGGCGCTGGGCCGACAGGCGCTCGGCGATCTTCAGGCGGTCCACGGTCTGGGCCCAGTCGAAATGCTCGGCCACCAGGCGCGTCTTGTTGCTCTGGATGGGGCCTATGCAATGCCATTGCAGGGCCTCGCCACCCGGCAGGCCCATGGCGCGCACGGCGGCGATCTTGTCCACGCCCTCCTGGATGTAGTTCTCGCCGAAGCTGCGCTCGCCGCCCAGCACGGCCTCGCGCACGGCGTCGGCGCCGAAGGTCTTGGAGACGGACAGCAATTGCACCGAGCCGGACGCCCTGCCCGCCTGCGCGCAGGCCGAGGCAATCCGTTCGTGAATCTGTTGAAGCTTGTTTTCAATCGTCGTCATAATTGCCGCCAGCGTACCAAACGAGGGAGCGAACTCCGTGGACATCACCCAATTGCTGGCATTCAGCGTCAAGAACAAGGCCTCCGACCTGCACCTGTCCGCGGGGCTGCCGCCGATGATCCGTGTGCACGGCGATGTGCGCCGCATCAATGTCGATCCGCTGGACCACAAGACGGTCCACGCCATGGTCTACGACATCATGAGCGACTCCCAGCGCAAGGCCTACGAGGAGTTCCTGGAGGTGGACTTCTCGTTCGAGATCGAGGGCCTGGCGCGCTTTCGTGTCAACGCCTTCAACCAGTACCGGGGCGCGGCCGCCGTCTTCCGGACCATTCCCAGCAAGATCCTGACGCTGGAGCAGCTCAACGCGCCGCGCATCTTCGGCGACCTGGCCCTGAAGCCGCGCGGCCTGGTGCTGGTGACCGGCCCCACGGGCTCGGGCAAGTCCACCACGCTGGCCGGCATGGTCAACCACCTCAACGAGACCGAGTACGGGCACATCCTGACGGTGGAGGACCCCATCGAATTCGTGCACGACTCCAAGAAGTGCCTGATCAACCAGCGCGAAGTCGGACCGATGACGCAGTCGTTCTCGGCCGCACTGCGCTCGGCGCTGCGCGAGGACCCGGACGCCATCCTGGTGGGCGAAATGCGTGACCTGGAAACCATCCGCCTGGCCATGACGGCGGCCGAGACGGGCCACCTGGTCTTCGGCACCCTGCACACCTCCAGCGCCGCCAAGACCATCGACCGCATCATCGACGTCTTCCCCGCCGAGGAAAAGGAGATGGTGCGCGCCATGCTCTCCGAATCGCTGCAGGCCGTGATCTCGCAGACGCTGTGCAAGACCAAGGACGGCCAGGGCCGCATCGCCGCCCACGAAATCATGCTGGGCACCAGCGCCATCCGCAACCTGATCCGCGAGGCCAAGGTGGCCCAGATGTACTCCACCATCCAGACGAGTCAGAATGTGGGCATGCAGACGCTGGACCAGAACCTGACCGATCTGGTGCGGCGCAACCTGATCAGCCCGGCGGAAGCCCGCGCCAAGGCCAAGATACCGGACAACTTCCCGGGCTGACCGCCACCCGCCCAGCCTCTCGCCACGCGCCATGAAAAGCATTTTCCGCAAGCTGCGAAGCGGCCAGGAGCCTTCGGCCCCGGCCTCCGAGTCGGCCTTCTTCACGACCACGCTGGCGGCGCATGGCTTCATGGACCCGCACACTCCTCCCGTTCCCTGGGAGGCGCGCGCCATCGAGGTCGGGGCCACGCGGCTGCCGCGCGGCGGCGGTGGCCAGCTGGAGCAGCTGTGGTCGCGCGACCGCTACCTGGGCCAGCTGGATGCGGCCAGCCTGCAGCGGCTCAGTGAATACTTCATCTACGCGGCCGTGGCACCGCAACGCGACGTGATCCGCCAGGAGGAGAACGGCAGCTTCATGGCCGTGGTGCTGTCCGGCCAGATCGCCGTGGAGCGCCAGCAGCCCTGGGGCGAGCGCATGCGCCTGGCGCAGACGCGGCCCGGCGACATCCTGGGCGAGATGTCCCTGCTGGACGGCGGTCCGCGCTTTTCCAGCTGCACCACGCTGACCGACTGCGAGATCGGCGTGCTCAGCGCCGAGGCGCTGGACGAGATGATGGCCAAGGACGCCGCGCTGGCCGCCAAGCTGATGGCGCTGCTGGCGCGCAAGCTCTCGTTCCGGCTGCGCGCCATCAGCGTGCGCCTGGGCGAAGAGCAGCACACATAGACAGTGAGTGAGTGAGTTGAATATGAGGACGCCTGGCCCCTGCGGGCCGGACCGGCCTACCTGCAAATAACAAAACAACCTGCGCGCCACAACGGCGCGCAATGCCCGGGGGAATACGGCAATGGAAAGAGATCAGGCCACCAAGTTCATCAACGACCTGCTCAAGCTCATGGTCAGCCGCAACGGCAGCGACTTGTTCATCACGGCGGAATTCCCGCCGGCGATCAAGATCGACGGACGCATCACCAAGGTGTCGCCGCAGCCGCTGTCGCCCGTGCACACGCTGACGCTGGCGCGCTCGGTCATGAGCGACAAGCAGATCGCCGATTTCGAGCGCACCAAGGAGTGCAACTTCGCCATCTCGCCGCCGGGCATAGGGCGCTTTCGCGTCAACGCCTTCATCCAGCAGGGCCGCGTGGGCATGGTGATGCGGACGATTCCGCTGGCCCTGCCCACCATCGACAGCCTGGGCGTGCCCCAGGTGCTCAAGGAGGTGGCCATGACCAAGCGCGGCCTGTGCATCCTGGTCGGCGCCACGGGCTCGGGCAAGTCCACCACGCTGGCCGCCATGGTGGACTGGCGCAACGAGAGCTCCTACGGCCACATCGTGACCATCGAGGACCCCATCGAATTCGTGCACCCGCACAAGAACTGCGTGGTCACGCAGCGCGAAGTGGGCCTGGACACGGACAGCTGGGACGCGGCGCTCAAGAACTCCCTGCGCCAGGCGCCGGACGTGATCCTGATGGGCGAAATCCGCGACCGCGAGACCATGGAGCACGCCATCGCCTTCTCGGAAACCGGCCACCTGTGCCTGGCCACGCTGCACGCCAACAGCGCCAACCAGGCGCTGGACCGCATCGTCAACTTCTTCCCCGAGGACCGCCGCCCGCAGCTGTTGATGGACCTGTCGCTGAACCTGCGCGCCATGGTCTCCCAGCGCCTGCTGCCCAAGCAGGACAGCAAGGGCCGCGTGGCCGCCATCGAGGTGATGCTCAACTCGCCGCTGATCTCCGACCTGATCTTCAAGGGCGAGGTCACCGAGATCAAGGAGATCATGAAGAAAAGCCGCAACCTGGGCATGCAGACCTTCGACCAGGCGCTGTTCGACCTGTTCGAGTCCAACCTGGTCACCTACGAGGATGCACTGCGCAATGCCGACTCGGTCAACGACCTGCGGCTGCAGATCAAGCTGGGCAGCCAGCGCGCCAAGTCGCTGGACCTGGCGGCGGGCACCGAGCATTTCGCCATCGTCTGAGGGGCGTGCCATGCACGCCCTGACCGCGCCTTCAGTGCGCTGAGCCGGCATGCCGGCTCCTTCCAGGGCCGCGCCGGACGCGGCCCTGCGCCACCCGCCTCCCACCACCTCTCAGGATTGCTTCCATGTCCGACTCCTCCATCGCCGCCCGCAGCTATGCGGACACCGCCCCTCTTTCCGTGGCCTTCCTCGGGCTGGGCGTCATGGGCTACCCCATGGCCGGCCACCTGGCCACGGCGGGCCACCGCGTCACGGTCTACAACCGCACGCCGGCCAAGGCCCGCGCCTGGTGCGAGGAGTTCAACGGCGGCCATGCGGCCACGCCGCGCGAGGCCGTGGCCGGCGCCGACATCGTGTTCAGCTGCGTGGGCAATGACGATGACCTGCGCTCGGTCGTGCTGGGGCCGGACGGCGCCTTCGCGGGCATGCGCCGCGGCGCCATCTTCGCCGACCACACGACGGCATCGGCCGAAGTGGCGCGCGAGCTGCATGCGGCCGGGCTGGAGCTGGGCCTGCAGTTCATCGACGCACCTGTCTCGGGCGGCCAGGCCGGCGCCCAGAACGGCCAGCTCACCGTGATGTGCGGCGGCGACCAGGCCGCCTTCGCCACCATGCAGCCCGTGGCCATGGCCTTCTCGCGCGCCTGCACGCTGATGGGCGACAGCGGCGCCGGCCAGCTCACCAAGATGGTCAACCAGATCTGCATCGCGGGCCTGGTCCAGGGCCTGTCCGAGGCCATCGCCTTCGGCCAGCGCGCGGGACTGGACATTCCCAGCGTGCTCGATGTCATCGGCAAGGGCGCCGCCCAGAGCTGGCAGATGGACAACCGTGGCCGCACCATGGCCGAAGGCAAGTTCGACTTCGGCTTTGCCGTGGACTGGATGCGCAAGGACCTGGGCCTGGTGCTGGCCGAAGCCCAGCGCAATGGCGCCCGTTTGCCCGTCACGGCCCTGGTGGACCAGTTCTATGCCGATGTGCAGCAGATGGGCGGCAGGCGCTGGGATACCTCCAGCCTCATCAAGAGGCTCACCCCCTGAGCGGCTTACGCCGCTTCCCCCTCTCTACTTGCTTCGCAAGGGAGGGGGACGACACCATCGCTGCGGGGCGGCCCTTGCTTGGTGTCCCTGGCTTTAGGCCCTGCCAGATTCAAGTGCTATGCCCTGAGGAACGAGATCTTCCTATGTCCAAAACAAAAAGCCGGAACATGTTCCGGCTTTTGCTTTCAGGCGGCGGTGATCACTTCACCGGGGTGGCGGTGGCGCCTGCGGGGGTGGACAGGCTGCTTTCCGAGAGGCTGGTGGGGGCGCTGGCTGCCGCGGCCTTGCCGGAGTCGTCGGTGACCACGGGGGCGGACTGGGGCTGCATGCGGGCCAGTTCGTCCTCGGAGATGACTTCCACCACGCGCACGACCTTGGTCACGTCGTTGATGCCGCGTGCAATCTCGGCACCGCGCTTGGCTTCGCGCGGGGTGACGATGCCCATCAGGAAGACGACCTTGTTCTCGGTCACGACCTTGAAGGCCGAGGCCTGGATGTCCTTGGCGTCCAGCAGGCTGGCCTTGACCTGGGTGGTGATCAGCGTGTCCTTGGAGCGCTGGCTCAGCGTGGAGGTGAAGGGAGCCACCACCACTTCGTTGAAGACATTGCGCACCGTCGGCTGCTCGCGCACGAGCTTCTCGATGGTCTGGCGGTCGGCCTCGTTGCCGGCCTCGCCGGTCAGCAGCACCTGGCGGTTGTAGCTGGTGACGTTGACATGGGCCTTGTCGCCCAGCACTTCGGCGATGCGGTTGTTGGCGCGCAGCTCGATGCCCTGGTCTTCCACCTGGGTGCCGGTGGTGCGGCGGTCCGCCACCGACATGCCGGCCATCACGGCGCTGCCGCCCACCAG
Source organism: Delftia sp. JD2 (assembly GCF_001682645.1). NCBI lineage: Bacteria > Pseudomonadati > Pseudomonadota > Betaproteobacteria > Burkholderiales > Comamonadaceae > Delftia > Delftia sp. JD2. Next base: position 88,676 of record NZ_LFJT01000012.1, on the reverse strand, counting down.
GGCGACGCAGCCCGACAGGGCGGCGCCCAGGGACGCGACGGCGAGCACACCGCAGGCGGCGCGGGACCAACGGAACTTCATAGAGGCATCTCCTGTTCACCAAGTAACTGGGCATCCACGCCGTCGCACAGGCAGTGCAGCACCAGCGTATGGGTTTCGCGCACGCGCGCCGCACGGTCGTGCGGCACGCAGATCAGAACATCGGTCTCGCGCACGCGGCCGGCCAGGGAGCCGCCCGTGCGGCCGGTCAGCACCACGGCCATCATGTCGCGCTCATGGGCGGCATCCAGGGCCTCCAGCACGGCCACGTCGTTGCCCGTGGCGGACAGCACCAGCAGCAGGTCGCCGGGCTGGCCCAGGGCACGTATCTGGCGCGCCAGGTACTGGGTGGCGTTGCCGCCCGAGCCCGTGGCGCCCACGGTGCCCAGCAGGCCGCCGTCGGAGACCAGCGCCACGGCAGCCAGCTCGGGCCGGTCGCGTTCGAAGCCGGCCACGCACAGGGCGGCGAAGAGTTGGGCATCGCTGGCAGAGGCGCCCGCGCCGCAGGCCAGAACCTTGCCGCCACTGGTCACGCAGGCCAGCATGGCCTGCACTGCCGCCGCAATAGGCTGGCTCAGCGCCTGGGCGGCCTGGTATTTCAGGTCGGCGCTGTCGATGAAATGCTGTTGGATACGTTGCTCAAGCATGGAGGCCCGATGATAACTGCCGCCCTTGAAGTCTTTCGTAGCCAGGCGTTATTTGTGCTGCAGCGGTAACGGATCAGGCGCCTTCGGCGTCAAAGGCGGCCTGCAGCCACTGCACGGAGGGCCCGGCGCCGGGCTCGACCAGCACCACGTCGAAGCGGCACGGCGGCGGCGCGGACCAGCGCATCAGGTAGTGGCGCGCCGCAAATACGATGCGCCGCTGCTTGGTGGCACCGATGCTGGCGCCGGCACCGCCGAAGGCGCGCGTGCCGCGGCTGCGCACCTCGACGAAGACCACGGTGCCGTCGCGCGCCTGCACGATGAGGTCGATCTCGCCGCCGCCGCGGCCCGGCGTCCGATAATTGCGCTCGACCAGACGCAGGCCGGCCGCCTGCAGATGGGCCAGCGCCGCATCCTCGGCCTGCTGGCCCCGATGCCGGGTCGTGAGGGCAGACGGCCCCGCGCCTGCCGGCTTTTTCGCAAGGAAACCCATTGACTACCTCTTTCGCCACCGCGCTGGGCGCAGCCAAGGATGCTGCGGCATCCCAGCATTATCCGCAGGGCGCCCTCTACGTGGTGGCCACTCCCATCGGCAACCTGGCCGACATCAGCCTGCGCGCCCTGCATGTGCTGCAGTTGGTGGACTGCGTGGCCTGCGAGGACACGCGCCACACGCAGGGCCTGCTGCGCTCCTATGGACTGGACCGGCCCGGCAGCCAGCTGCTGGCCGTGCACCAGCACAACGAGGCCGAGGCGGCCCAGCAGATCGTGGCGCGGCTGCAGCAGGGCCAGCGCATCGCCTATGTCAGCGATGCGGGCACGCCCGGCGTCAGCGACCCCGGCGCACGCCTGTGCGCCGCCGTGCAGGCCGCGGGCCTGCGCTGCATTCCGCTGCCCGGCGCCAGCAGCATCACGGCCGCCATCAGCGTGGCCGGCGCGGTCACGCCTTCGCAGGGCGAGGGAGGTTTCGTCTTCGCAGGCTTTCTGCCCACCAAGTCGGCCGAGCGCCTGGCTGCCGTGCAGCAACTGGCCCTGCAGCCGCGCTGCACCGTGCTGCTGGAAGCCCCCCACCGCATTGCCGACTTGGCCGCCGTCCTGGCCACGCTGGGCGAGCGCCCGGTGACGCTGGCACGAGAGATCACCAAGCAGTTCGAGGACATTGCCACCATGCCCGCCAGCGCGCTGCCGGCCTGGCTGCAGGCCGTGCCCCAGCGCAGCAAGGGCGAATTCGCCGTGGTGCTGCACCCGGTGGCCCTGGGGGGTGACGAGGCCGACGGCGACGCCCTGCGCGTGCTGCGCCTGCTGCTGGCCGAGCTGCCCACCAAGACGGCCGTGCGCCTGGCCGCCGAGATCACGGGCGCACCGCGCAACCGCCTCTATGACGCCGCGCTGGCGATCAAGCAGGCCGCCGAGGAGGACGGCGACGCGGATTGATCAGGCATACGCCAGGCCGGTGGCCACGCCACCGAACAGATCGCCTTCGACCTGGGGCACGCCCGGGAAGGCCTCGCGCAGCGCATCGCGCAGCGTGCGCAGGGCCGATGAGCCGCCCGTGAGGTAGATGGCGTCCAGCGCCTGGGGCGCCACGCCGGCCAGGCGCAGGCAGTCCTGGGCGCAGGCCACGACCTGTTGCAGCGGGCCTTGCAGCTGCTCGTGCAGCACCTCGGGCGAGATGGCGGCGGACAGGCCCGACTCCAGCCAGCCCAGCTCGATGGCCGCTTCGGCATGGCGCGTGGAGGCCTCGATCTTGGCCTGCTCCACCACGGCGGCCAGGCGGTGGCCTTCGCGCAGTTCCAGCACTTCCATCAGGCGCTTGTGCAGGCGCTGGTCGCTGTAGTCGGTGCGCAGGTTGCGCGCCTCGGCCAGGGCCTTGGGCGAGTACAGCCACTGGATCAGGTGCCAGGTCGAGAGGTCGAAGAACACGCGGCTGGGCACTTCGCGGCCGCTGGGGCCGATGTGCCGGTAGCCCAGCAGCGGCATGAGCTGGGCCAGGTTGAGCCGGTGGTCGAAGTCCGTGCCGCCGATGTGCACGCCGCTGGTGGCCAGGATGTCGTCGCGGCGGTCGCTGCGGCCGGCCTGCTCGGGACCCAGGCGCACGACGGTGAAGTCGGAGGTACCGCCGCCGATGTCCACCACCAGCACCACGGATTCCTGCGTGAGGCGCTGTTCGTAGTCCAGCGCGGCGGCAATGGGCTCCATCTGGAAATCCACTTCGCCCAGGCCTGCGGCGCGGGCGGCATCGGCCAGGGCCTGCTGGGCCTGGCGGTCGCGCTCGGGATGGTCGTCCACGAAATGCACGGGCCGGCCCAGCACCACGCGCTCGGGCAGGCGGCCGTCCAGCGAGGCACGCGCCCGGTCGGCCACGCGGCGCAGGAACAGGCCGATGATGTCCTGGTAGCTCACGAACTGGTCGTGCACCGCCGTCTTTTCCTGCAGCAGCGCACTGCCCAGCAGGCTTTTGAGGGAGCGCATGAGCCGGCCCGGCTCGCCGTCCAGGTACTGGGCCATGGCGTCGCGCCCGAAATGGGTGCTGTGCTCGTCCGTATGGAAGAACAGCGCCGTGGGCATGCCGCAGGCATCGCCCTCCAGCGGCAGCAGGCGTGCGGTCTGGCCGGGGGCGCGCCAGGCCATGGCGGAGTTGGAGGTACCGAAATCTATGCCCAGCGTGGCAGGAGTGGAAGCAGTCGTCATGGCAAGCAGCGCCGCGCCGCGGCGCCCCTCAAGGAAGGCCGCGGCTGCAACGAAAACGCCCACCGGGGTGGGCATGGGTGTCAGCGGGGCGCCATTCTAGCGCCCACGCATTTCGCCTAGGCGGCGGCGGTTTCCCTGGCCGGGGAAACCTGGGCCAGCACGATGCGCGCGCCATGCGTGGCGGCCTCGTCCAGCGTCAGCGCAGACGCGGGCTCGCGTACCTGCAGCTCGATGGCATAAGGGCCTTCACCGCGCGTGGCCAGACGGTGGCCCAGGGCGCCCGTGGCAACGCCCTGGGCGGGCGCAGCCAGCACCAGCGCGGTGGCGCCCAGCGCAGTGGCGCCCAGCCTCAGCGATGCGCGGTAGGCGCTGCCGTCGTCCGACAGCCGGGCCTCGCCAATGTCGGCGCCCTCACCCAGCAGCGCGCGCCAGCGTGCCAGGCTGGCGCGCAGGTCATGCACGGCCACGTGCAGCCGGGCCACGCCGGTGGCGCCGTTGGGGTGCACGCGTGCATCGCCCTCGGGCACGCGCAGGGCGCGCGGCGTGAGGTCGCCGCAGAGAAAGGGCAGGTCCTGGCTGCGGGCGCGTGCATTGCGCCAGCGCAGCTGCGCGCCGTCGGGGCGCAGGCGGCCGCCTTCGTAGGGCGCCTCGTAGTCCAGACCGCGCGCCTGGGCGGCGGCAACCACGGCGCCAGTCTCGGTGGGCAGCAGCGCGAAATCGACAATGCCCTCGCCATGGCGCTGCAGCTGCTGCCACCAGCGCTCCTCGGGCGCGGGTGCGCGCCAGGCGATGAGTTCGAAATAGGCGCCGTCGGCAAACACCACCAGGGCGTTGTGCGTGGAGCGGCCCGGATGCTCGCCGCCGCGCAGCACGTTGAAGCCCAGCGCGGTGTAGTCGGCAATGGTGCGTTCCAGGTCCTGGACCGCGATGACGATGTGGTCGAGTGGCAGGGTCATGGCAGGGGTGCTTTCCGCACGGTGTTCAGGCTGCCAGGCGCGCGGCGGCGCTGGAGTCGGTGTGGCGCACTTCGGCGCGGATGTTCTGCGGATTGCGCAGCAGGTTGAGGATGGGGCAGGTGCGCTCCACGGCCTCGAACAGCGCATCGATCTCGGCGCGGCTGGCGGGCGAGTCGATGTGCACGGTGTAGCCGATCTCATGCGGCCAGATGGGCGTGGCCTCGTGGCCGGGCTTGCCGCCGCGCGGATCGATGATGCCCGTGACCTCGACCTCCAGGCTCTCCACGGGCACCTGGCGCTCGGCCGCCTGGATCAGAAAGATGTGGGTCACGCAGGTGCCCAGCACGCCCAGCTGCAGCTCGGGCGAGCTGGGGCCGAGGTTGTAGCCCGCGAAGTCGGGCGGGCTGTCGCTGATGACCTGGTGCTCGCGGATGCGCAGGCGGCGCACGCCGCTGCGGCCCTCGGCGCGCACATGGGCCTTGAGGTGGGCGGGCTGGGCCGTGCCGGCCGCGACGGCGGCGCTGCGGGCGAGCACGGCGGCGCGCTTTTCGGCGAGGTATTCGTTGAGATGGCTCATGGACGGGCTTTCGGTGAAGGAAGTACCAGCCCATTGTTGGGACCGCCGCATGCGCGGCAAACAAACGAATCCGTCTGCGCTTATGCACTGGGCAGATATGCGGGGGCCCAATCCCTTAGTCGTTTTCCAAATATCGATGCAACTCGATATATGAGCGCAAATATTTGGCATCGATAGCATGAAAAACATGGAGCCGGTCCTGTGGCCGGCAGTCTTGTTTTTCAGCGCCCCAGCGGCGGCGAGGTACGAACGTGTTTTCCCAATCGAAGGCGGCTCAGGTGGCATGGAAGGCCGCGATAGCGGTATTGGCGGGCAGCAGCCTGCTGCTGGCGGCGTGCTCCAGGCAGGCCGATACGGCCCAGGCGGGCGCGGCTGCCGGCCCCGTGGAAGGCGGCACCCTGGTCTACCTGGAGCAGCAGGCCCATACCAACCTCTATCCGCCGGCCGGAGGCTTCTATCCCAACGGCGGCGTGCTCAACCAGATCACCGACAAGCTGACCTACCAGGACCCGAAGACGCTGGAGATCCAGCCCTGGATCGCCGAGTCCTGGACCGTGAATGCCGACGCCACCGAGTACCGCTTCAAGCTGCGGCCCGGCGTCACCTTCTCCGACGGCACGCCGCTGGACGCGGCGGCCGTGGCGCGCAACTTCGACACCTATGGCCTGGGCAACAAGGCGCTCAAGCAGCCGGTGTCCGAGGTGATCAACAACTACGAGCGCAGCGAGGTGATCGACCCGCTGACGGTGAAGTTCTTCTTCAGAAAGCCTTCGCCGGGCTTTCTGCAGGGCACTTCGGTGATCGGCTCGGGCCTGGTCTCGCCGGCCACGCTGGACCGCCCCTTCGAGGAGCTGGGCGACGCCACGCGCATCATCGGCTCCGGCCCCTTCGTGGTGGCCAGCGAGACGCTGGGCAAGGAGCTGGTGCTCAAGGTGCGCAAGGACTACGCCTGGGGTCCCGCCAAGCTGGCCCACCAGGGACGCGCGCGGCTGGACGAGGTGAAGTTCATCGTCACGCCCGAGGACAGCGTGCGCATCGGCGCGCTGCTGGCCGGGCAGGCCGGGCTGATCCGCCAGATCCAGGCCTACGACGAAAAGCGCGTCGAGGACCAGAAGTTCAGCATCTACGCCCCGCCCACGCGCGGCGTGAACAACAGCGTGGCCATCCGCCCGGACAACGCCCTGGTGGCCGATCTCAAGGTGCGCCAGGCCCTGCTGCACGGCACCAATGCCAAGGAGATCGTGGAGACGCTGTTCTCGCCGCGCTATCCGCAGGCGCGCTCGGTGATTGCCTCCACGGCGGCCGGCTTCGTGGACCTGTCGGCCAAGCTGGCCTATGACGAGGCCAAGGCGAAACAGCTGCTGGACGAGGCCGGCTGGACGCTGGGCGCCAACGGCCTGCGCCAGAAGGACGGCCGCGATTTCGTGCTCTCCACCTACGAGTCCCTGCCCCAGCCGCAGAACAAGGAGACGCTGCAGCTCGTGGCCCAGCAGTGGGCGCGCATCGGGGTCAAGCTCAACGTGCTGTCGGGCGACGCGGGCAGCCGCGCCGTGGACACGCTGGACCCCGACAAGACCGGCGTGCTGCCCGGCATGGTGGGCCGCGCCGATCCCGACGTGATCAAGAGCAACTACTACCCGACCAACCGCAACGTGCTGCTGCAAAAGGGCGGCGTGAGCCAGAAGGTGAAATCCTTTGAGGACACCAAGCTCAACGGCCTGTTCGACGCCATCGCGGCCGAGACCAATGCCGCCAGGCGCCTGGCGCTGGCCGGCGAGGTGCAGAACTACCTGATCGACCAGGCCTATGTGATCCCCATCTTCGAGGAACCCCAGGCCTTTGCGGGCGCAGGCTGGGTGCGTGACGTGGGCTTCGAGGCCGTGGGCCGGCCCAGCTTCTACAGCACCTGGCTGGCCAGGCGCTGACCGGAACGCTCCCTGAGGAACCGCTCCCATGCCGCGCCGCTATCTGCTCAGCCGCATCGCCCAGGCCGCCCTGGTGCTGTGGGCGGCCTTCACGGTCTCGTTCATCCTGCTGCAGCTGCTGCCGGGCGACGCCGTGCTGATCAAGTTTCTGAACCCCGAGCTGGGCCTGGGCCCGCAGGAGATCGCCGACATCCGCGCCGCCTACGGCTCGGACCAGCCCGTGTGGCAGCAGTACCTGCACACGCTGGGCCAGTTCCTCACGGGCCATTTCGGCTATTCGCTGCAGGCCGGCGTGCCGGTGAGCCAGGGCCTGGCCACCAGCCTGCCGCCCACGCTCAAGCTCGCGGCCCTGGGCTTTGCCGCAGCCGCGCTGCTGGCCGTGGCGCTGGCGGCGGCTGCCAGCCTGGCGCCCCTGTCCTGGCTGCGCAACGCGCTGTATTCGCTGCCTTCGGTCTTTGTCTCGGTGCCCGTGTTCTGGCTGGGGATCATGCTGATCCAGGTGGTGTCGTTCCGCCTGGGCTGGATCGCCGTGATCAATCCCGGCCCCTGGGAAGGACTGGTGCTGCCCACGCTGACCCTGGCCGTGCCGATCTCGGCGCCGCTGGCCCAGGTGCTGCTGCGCAATATCGACGCCGTGCTGGCCCAGCCCTTCGTGGCCGTGGCACGGGCCAAGGGCGCCTCGCGCCGCTGGGTGCTGCTGCGCCATGTGGCACGCAATGCCCTGCTGCCCACGCTGACCATTGCCGGCGTGCTGTTCGGCGAGCTGCTGGCCGGCGCCGTGGTGACGGAGGCCGTGTTCGGCCTCAACGGCCTGGGCACGCTGACCCAGCAGGCCGTGGGCAACCAGGACACGGCCGTGCTCCAGGCCGTGGTGGTCGTCTCGGCCGCCGCCTTCGTACTCATCAACCTCGCCGTGGACCTGCTGTACCCGCTGCTTGATCCGCGCCTGCGCCATTCCGTGGAGAACCGGCCATGAACACTGCCGTCTCAAGCGCTCTTTCCCCGGCCCTGGATGCCCAGGCCGCGCCCGCCACTCCTACTCCCATTCCCATGGCGCTGCCAGCGTCGTCCCTGGCCCCTGCGCCAGCCGCCCCGCGCCGCGGCTTCGCCTTGCCGGCCCGCCTGCAATCCCTGAAACGCCTGCCGCCCACGCTGGCCCTGGCCTGGCTGGTGATTGCCGTGGCCGCGCTGTGGGCGCTGGCGCCCGGCTGGTTCGCCCACCAGAACCCGATCGCGGGCCAGGCCGGCCAGCAGTTGCTGGCGCCCAGCGCCGCGCACTGGCTGGGCACGGACGCGCTGGGGCGCGACCTGTGGGCGCGCGTGGTGCATGGCGCCGTGCATTCGCTGTCGGGCGCCTTCGTGGCCGTGGGCGTGGGCCTGGCCGTGGGCACGCTGATCGGCCTGCTGGCCGGGGCCACGGGCGGGCGCACGGAAGATGCGCTGATGCGCCTGGTCGATGTGCTGCTGGCCGTGCCTTCGCTGCTGCTGTCGCTGACCATCATCATCGTGCTGGGCTTTGGCACCATCAACGCGGCCATTGCCGTGGGCGTGGTCTCGGTGGCCAGCTTCGCGCGCCTGGTGCGCTCGGAGGTGGTGCGCGTGCGCCGCTCCGACTACGTGGAGGCCGCTTTCGGCAGCGGCGGACGCTTTGCCGCCGTGCTGTGGCGCCATGTGCTGCCCAACTCGCTGACGTCGGTCATCGCCATGGCGGCGCTGCAGTTCGGCTCGGCGATCCTTGCGATTTCCACCCTGGGTTTTCTGGGCTACGGCGCGCCGCCGCCCACGCCCGAATGGGGGCTGCTGATCGCCGAAGGCCGCAACTACATCGCCACCGCCTGGTGGCTGACCACGGCGCCGGGCCTGATCGTGGTGGCCGTGGTGCTGGCGGCCAACCGCATCGCCACGGCCTTCGCACGGAGGCCTGCATGAGCGCCGCCATCGAGGAACGCATCCACGCCGCACCAGCGGTGGCAACGACCGCCCCCGTGCTCGAAGTGCAGGACCTGGCCGTGGCCTACCGCGATGCCGCAGGCCAGGCACAGCGCGTGGTGCACGGCGTGTCGTTTTCCGTGGCGCCGGGCGAGGTGGTGGCCCTGGTCGGCGAATCGGGCTCGGGCAAGACCACCACGGCCCAGGCCGTGATCGGCCTTTTGGCCGACAACGGCCACCGCGAGCACGGCAGCATCCGCCTGCAGGGCACCGAGGTCTCGGGCTGGCCAGCCGCACGCTGGAACGCCATCCGCGGCCGCGTGGTCAGCCTGGTGCCGCAGGACCCCACCATGTCGCTGAACCCCGTGCGCACGGTGGGCGACCAGGTGGGCGAGATCCTGCGCATCCACGGACTGCGCGACCGCACGGCCGTGGAGGCGCGCGTGCTGGAGCTGCTGGCCCGCGTGGGGCTGTCCCAGCCCGCGCTGCGCGCACGCCAGTATCCGCACGAACTGTCGGGCGGCATGCGCCAGCGCGTGCTGATCGCCATCGCCATCGCGCTGCGGCCCGCCCTCATCATTGCCGACGAGCCCACCAGCGCGCTGGACGTGACCGTGCAGCGGCGCATCCTGGACCTGATCGATGCGCTGCGCCGCGAGACCGGCACGGCCGTGCTGCTGGTCACGCATGACCTGGGCGTGGCGGCCGACCGTTCGCACCGCTTGGTCGTCATGCAGGGTGGCCGCATCCAGGAGCAGGGTCCCACGCTGAAGCTGCTGCGCAATCCGCAAAGCGCCTATACGCGGCGGCTGCTGGCCGATGCGCCTTCTCTGGCGCCCGCGCCGCGCCGCACGCCCAGGCCCGCCACGGCCGATGACTGGGCCATCGAGGTCGAGGACCTGGTGCACGAATTCGCGGCGCCCGGCCATGCCTCCGCCCACGGGCGCGGCATCTTCCGTGCCGTGGACGGCGTGTCGCTGCGCGTGCGCCGGGGCAGCACGCATGCCATCGTGGGCGAGTCGGGCTCGGGCAAGACCACCACCATCCGCGCCATCGTGGGCCTGGGTCGGCCCACGGCGGGCCGCATCCGCATCGAAGGCACCGAGGTCACGGGCCTGCGCGGCGAGGCCCTGCGACAGCTGCGCCGCCGCGTGCAGCTGGTCTACCAGAACCCGTTCAGTTCTCTGGACCCGCGCCAGAGCGTGTTCGACATCATCGAGGAGCCCCTGCTGAACTTCGACCCGCTGCCGGCCGATGAGCGCCGCCGGCGCGTGCACGACATGCTGGAGCGCGTGGGCCTGCCGGCCAGCGTGCTGCAGCGGCGCCCGCATGCGCTGTCGGGCGGCCAGCGCCAGCGCGTGGCGATTGCGCGCGCCCTGGTGCTGCAGCCGCAGGTGCTGGTGCTGGACGAGGCCGTATCGGCCCTGGACGTGACGGTGCAGGCGCAGATCCTGGCCCTGCTCGCCCAGCTGCAGCAGGACCTGGGGCTGACCTATCTCTTCATCTCGCACGACCTTGCCGTGGTGCGCCAGATCGCCGACACGGTGTCGGTGCTGCGCGCGGGCCGGGTGGTGGACGCGGGCAGCGTGGAGGAAGTGTTCCAGCGCCCCACCAGCGACTACACGCGCGAACTCATGGACGCCATTCCCGGCAAAAGGAGCATTGATTTTGTCCCTCATACCGCCTGACACACACGCTGGCGTCGCCCCCCGCAGCGGCCCGCGCCTGGGCTTCTTCAGCCGCCTGCTCGACGATGCGCCGGCCGGCGAGCGCTACCGCCTGGTGGCCGAGCAGATCGCCCATGCCGAGGCCCAGGGCTTCGACTCGGCCTGGGTGGCCCAGCACCATTTCCATGAAAGCGAGGGCGGCCTGCCCTCGCCCTTCGTCTTTCTGGCCCATGTGGCGGCGCGCACGCGGCGCATCCGCATCGGAACGGGCGTGATCACGCTGCCGCTGGAAAACGCGCTGCGCGTGGCCGAGGACGCGGCCGTGCTGGACCTACTGACCGGCGGCCGCCTGGAAGTGGGCCTGGGCACGGGCGGCACGGCCGAATCCTTCGAGGCCTTTGGCGTGCAGGGCGCCGAGCGCGGCGCCGTCTTCGCACGCAACTTCGGCGTGCTGCAGGACGCCTGGGCCGGGCGCGCGCTGGCCGGCGGCGTGCGCCTGTACCCGGCCGCGCCGCAGCTGCTGGAGCGCGTCTGGCAGGCCACGTTCTCGGCCGAGGGCGGCGCGCGGGCCGGGGCCAACGGCGACGGCCTGATGCTGTCGCGCACCCAGCCACGGCCCGAAGGCGCGCCGCAGGCCACGCTGTCCGAGATCCAGAACCCCATCATCGACGCCTACCTCGCCCGCCTGCCCGCAGGGCGGGCGCCGCGCATCCTGGGCTCGCGCACGCTGTTCGTGGCCGACCGCCGAGACGATGCGCTGCGCTGGGCCGAGGCCGGCCTGCGCCGCGTGGCCCTGCGCCATGCCGCCCAGCCCTCGCAATGGGCGGCCCGCGTCGATCCGCAGGCGCCGCTGGCCGATCTCATCGCCGCCTACGACGTACATGTGGGCACGCCCGACGAGGTCATCGCCTCGATGCGCGCCGACACGGCGCTGGCGCGCGTGAGCGACATCGTCTTCCAGGTGCACTCCATCGATCCGCCGCACGCCGCCATCCTGCGCTCCATCGAGCTGACGGCCGCCCATGTGGCACCGGCCCTGGGCTGGCGCCGTGCCGATGAGTCCACATCCACGTCCACCCCAGCGCCCTCTTCCCTCCCCGCAGTCCGGGCCGGACTGCTGCAAGCCGCATGACCATGAACACCACCGCAACGCCCCGCTTTCCCGGCGACGTGATCGACCACCTCGCCGACATCACCCCCGGCAGCGCACTGGACCGCGTGCGCCGCCACCGCACCGAGGCACGCACGCAGGCCCAGCAAAGCTTTGCAGCCCTGTTCACGCCCGCCGAGCCCGTGCCCGGCACGGTCTCGCTGCGCGAGCGGCTGGCCCTGGCCGCCTTCACGGCCGGGCTGCATGGCGAGCCGCGCAGCGCCGTCTTCTATACACGCGCGCTGGCCACCGAGGATGCGGAACTGGCCGCCGTGGTGGCGTCCGAAGTGGTGCGTGGCCGCGCCCAGAGCCTGCAGGCCGGCAGCGGCCCGCATGGCCCCTACGGCAGCTACCCGGCAGGCCCGCTGAGCCGCGAGGACCAGCCGGGCCCCGCCTATGCCGTGGACCCGGCCCACGCCGCACTGCTGGGCCCGCGCCTGGCCGCGGCGCTGGCCCATGCCCACCTGCTGGCCTACCACCCGCGCGACGCCAGCGCCGGGGCCCTGCAGGCGCTGCAACAGGCGGGCTGGAGCGAGACGGACATCGTCATCCTGTCCCAGCTGGCGTCCTTCCTGTCCTTCCAGATCCGCGTGGTGGCGGGGTTGCGCGTGCTGGCTGCACGCCCCGCGCCCCAGGCAGCCCATCAAACCACCACCCTGCAAGCCCAGCCATGACCTCAACGAACTCCGCCGCTCCTCAGGTCTTCACCCAGGAACAACTCGACTGGCTGCCATGGATTGAGCCGCTGGAAGAAAGCGAGCTGACCGAACGCCACCATGCAGGCCTGGTCGATGCCTCACGCGCGCAGTCGCCCTACTTCCGCCTGCTGGCGCGCGACCCCGACACGCTGGGCGCACGCACGCGCACCGACAAGGACATCTTCTACAACCCCGACGCCGGCCTGCCGCGCGCCGAGCGCGAGCTGGCCGCTGCGGCCACCTCGCGCGCCAATGGCTGCATCTACTGCGCCTCGGTCCATGCGCGCTTTGCCACGCACTTCTCGCGCCGGGGTGGCGACGTGCAGCGCCTGCTCGACGAAGGCCCGGGCACGGACCTGGGGCCGCGCTGGAACGCCATCGTCACGGCGGCCGTGGCGCTGACCCAGACGCCGCCTGCGCTGGAGCCCGCCCACATCGATGCGCTGCGCACCGCAGGCCTGGACGATGCCGCCATCTCCGATGTGCTGCACGGCACGGCCTTCTTCAACTGGGCCAACCGGCTCATGCTGTCGCTGGGCGAGCCACGGACCACGGCTTGAGGGCGCCCGCCCTCACCACAGGCCCAGCAGCTTCCACCAGACACTGCCGACCACGGCAAAGATCAGCAGCTCGATCACGCACATGGCCGCGCCCACGCGCCACCAGTTGCCCAGCGTGACGTAGCCGCTGCCGAAGATGATGGGCGAGGTGCCGGTGGCGTAGTGGGTCAGCGTCATCATGATGGCCGAGCCGGCCGTCATCATCAGCATGAAGGGCACGACATAGTCGGCCGGAATCAGCTGCGCGCCCACGGTCAGGAAGGCCAGCATCATCGCGCTGATATGGGCCGTGGTGCTGGCGAACAGGTAGTGCGAGAACACGAACACGCCCACCAGGATGGCCGCCACCGGCAGCCAGTCCAGGCCGCTGGCGACGATGGCGTTCTTCATGCCCACGGCAAACCAGGACACCACGCCGAGCTTGTTGAGCTGCTCGGCCAGCATGACCAGGGCGCCGAACCACACAAGGGTGTCCCAGGCGCTTTTCTCGGACAGCACGTCATCCCAGTCGATGGTGCCCGTGATGATCAGCACGAACAGGCCCAGGAAGGCGACCACGGTGGGGTCCAGCACGAAGGCCGGGCCGAACAGCATCTGCGGCACGTTGGCCCACAGCAGCAGCATCAGGCCGAAGGTGCCCAGCATCACGCGCTCCTTGCCCGACAGCGGCCCCATGCGCGCCATCTCGCTGCGCGCGTACTCCACGGCATTGGGCGTGGCCTTGAGCTCGGGCGGCGACAGCAGGTAGATCACCAGCGGCATCAGCAGCAGGCACAGCAGGCCCGGCAGCAGCATGTACAGCGCCCAGGTGGTCCAGCTCAGGTGCAGGGCCTGGCCCGTGGCCTTGGCCACGAAATCCACCACCAGCGGGTTGGGCGCGGTGGCGGTCAGGAACATGGCCGAGGTGATGGGATTGGCGTGGTAGTTGACCAGGGCCAGGTAGGTGCCCACCTTGCCCTGCGTGCCCTTGGCCGGGTCCGACTCGAAGGCATTGGCGATGGACTTCATGATCGGGTGAACGATGCCGCCGCCGCGCGCCGTGTTGCTGGGGGTGAACGGTGCCAGCACCAGCTCGCAGATCGCCAGGCCGTAGCCGATGCCGATGGTGCGCTTGCCCAGCAGGGCGATGAACATCAGGCCGATGCGGCTGCCCAGCCCCGTCTTCTTGAGGCCGCGCGAGATCAGGATGGCCACCACGATCAGCCAGATCAGCGGGCTGGAAAAGCTGCTCAGCGCATCGGTGATGGCACCCTTGGACGAGCCGGAGGTGACCTGGGACAGCGAGACGATGACGATGGCCATCAAGGCCATCACGCCGATGGGCATGACCTTGAGGATGATGGCCACGATGGTGGTCAGGAAAATGGCGACCAGTTGCCAGCCCTTGGGCGTCAGCCCCTCGGGCACGGGCATCAGCAGCAGGCCGAACAGCACGGCGGTGGCGATCAGTGCCGGCACCAGCCGGAACGGCACGGCCGCCTTGAAATAGCGGAACAGCGAGGCGATCTTCTCGAGCATGTGGATCCTTTGCGTTGCCGGAGCGGCGCCGAGAGCGCATGGCCTGCCGGGAGCAAAAGCCCACCAGCCTGCACGGGCACTGGCGGCCGCGCCGCATGACTGACATCATGATGCAGTGCAGCATGAGCCCGGCTTCCAGCGGGCGCCTGCGCCACCGAAGTTTGACAGGCATCAAGGCCGGGCCAGTAAACCTGGCGACCCAGGCCACCGAGCCCCGCTCACATGACAGCATCCCCAGACCGGGTGCCTTTCGCCCCGGTGTACCCATGCAGTGAAAAAAGGAGAAAAGCCGACATGCCAGCCAACCGATTCTTGCCCGAGGAATGGGAATGCCGGCTCCAGGAGATCGACCTGGAGATCGCCCGCCACGCCGTCATCTGCAAGATCCCGCTGCTGCAGGCCGGTGTGGTGGAGCGCGTGCTGGCCAATGACGCCAGCGTCTGCGGCGCCGAGCACGAGGCCGCATTCAAGACCCTGCGCGGCCTTCTGTACATGCACTACACCGAGCTGCTGCACATCAGCGAAGTGCTCAGCCCCGAGGTCGCCCAGGAAATCGCCCACCGCGTGCGCCTGCGGCTGGGCCAGCGCATCGGCAACCAGTTGGGCGGCTGATGCCGGGCTGTCCGCCTGGCCTTTGCCCTGGCGCGAGGGCATGAAAAAAGGGCTACGACAGTTGTCGTAGCCCTTTTCAATTTGGTTGCGCGAGAAGGATTTGAACCTCCGACCTTTGGGTTATGAGCCCAACGAGCTACCAGACTGCTCCATCGCGCGGTATTCCAAAATTATAGCAGATTATTCAGCTGCCTTGGCTTCGGCGGCGCCTTCTTCAGCGCGCTCGACCAGTTCCACGAAGGCCATGGGGGCGTTGTCGCCCACGCGGAAGCCCATCTTCAGGATACGGGTGTAGCCACCAGGACGCTTTGCGAAGCGGGGGCCCAGCTCGTTGAAGAGCTTGGTCACGCTGTCGCGGTCGCGCAGGCGGTCGAATGCCAGGCGGCGGTTGGCAACGGTGTCGACCTTGGCCAGGGTGATCATGGGCTCGATCACGCGGCGCAGTTCCTTGGCCTTGGGAACGGTGGTCTTGATGGCTTCGTGCTCGATGAGCGAATTCATCATGTTCTTCAGCATCGCCAGGCGGTGCGAAGAGGTGCGATTGAGTTTGCGGAGGCCGTGACCGTGACGCATGGTGCTTTATTCCTAAAATATGTAATTAGGGCTTGCGCAAACAAGGATGCAAGCCTGGACCCGTTACCGGATCTGCAGCTTGCCTCAACCGAATTTGCGCAAGTTGTTGATTAATTCGTGCAGCCGTATCAGGTACTGCCCGAGGCACTGAGGCTCTCCAAAAAGGAGAGCCCGCAATTATAGTGCTTAGCGCTTTTCCAGGCCAGCAGGCGGCCAGTTCTCGAGCTTCATGCCCAGCGTCAGACCGCGGGAAGCCAGGACTTCCTTGATCTCGTTGAGCGACTTGCGACCCAGGTTGGGGGTCTTGAGCAGCTCGTTTTCGGTACGCTGGATCAGGTCGCCGATGTAGTAGATGTTCTCTGCCTTGAGGCAGTTGGCCGAACGCACGGTGAGTTCCAGCTCGTCCACGGGACGCAGCAAGATGGGATCAAAGGCGGTTGCGGCACCACGGCCACCGGCCGGAGCATCGAAGACGCTGGCGATATCGCCGCCGTCCAGCTGAGCGAACACGGCGAGCTGTTCCACCAGGATCTTGGCGGATGCGCGCACGGCGTCCTCGGCAGTGATCGCACCATTGGTTTCGATCTCCACCACCAGCTTGTCGAGGTCGGTGCGTTGTTCAACGCGGGCCGATTCGACGGCGTAGCTCACGCGCTTGACGGGCGAGAACGAAGCGTCCAGCACAATGCGGCCGATCGACTTCGTGGACTCGTCGCCATAGCGGCGCACGTTGCCGGGCACATAGCCGCGGCCCTTCTCCACCTTGATCTGCATGTCCAGCTTGCCGCCTTGCGACAGGTTGGCGATGACATGATCAGGGTTGATGATTTCCACGTCGTGGGGCGTCTGGATGTCGCGCGCCGTCACGACGCCTTCGCCATCCTTGCGCAGCGAGAGCGTGACCTCATCGCGGTTGTGCAGCTTGAACACCACACCCTTGAGGTTCAGCAGGATGTTGACCACATCTTCCTGGACACCGTCGATGGACGAGTACTCGTGCAACACACCAGCAATCGTCACTTCCGTCGCTGCGTAACCCACCATGGACGAGAGCAGGACACGGCGCAGGGCGTTGCCCAGCGTATGGCCGTAGCCACGCTCAAACGGCTCCAGAACAACTTTGGCGCGATTGTGGCCAAGCTGCTCGACATTGATCGTCTTGGGCTTCAGCAAATTGGTTTGCATGCAGACTTCCTCTCAATACCCCCGGCTCGTTACACCGGTAAGGCTGGTGAAGCACCCCAGCGCGATGCCTCGCGGCTGGGGGACGGTTTTACAGAAATGTCGCTGCGCGGAATTAACGCGAGTACAACTCAACGATCAGGGATTCGTTGATGTCTGCACCGAACTCGTCGCGGTCAGGCGACTTCTTGAACGTGCCTTCAGCCTTGTCGGCAGACACTTCCACCCATGCGGGGAAACCGACTTGACCAGCCAGTTGCAGGGCTTCGACGATGCGGGCCTGCTTCTTGGACTTTTCACGCACGGCGACCACGTCACCCACCTTCACCATGTAGGAAGGGATGTTGACGGATTGGCCGTTGACCGTGATGGCCTTGTGCGACACCAGCTGACGCGCTTCCGAGCGGGTCGAGCCGAAGCCCATGCGGTACACCACGTTGTCCAGACGCGACTCCAGCAGCGACAGCAGATTGGCACCGGTGTTGCCCTTCTTCTTGTCGGCGGCTTCGAAGTAGCGGCGGAATTGCTTTTCCAGCACGCCGTACATGCGCTTGACCTTCTGCTTTTCACGCAGCTGCAGGCCGAAGTCGGAAGTACGCTGACCGGAAGTGCGGCCGTGCTGGCCGGGCTTGGTGTCGAACTTGGACTTGTCGGCGATCGAGCGACGTGCGCTCTTCAGGAACAGGTCAGTGCCTTCACGGCGGGAGAGTTTGGCCTTGGGGCCGATATAGCGTGCCACTTGATTTCCTTTGTGTCATCTGCCGTGCACAAGCACGGGAGCCGCCCGCGATGTTACACATCTGGGCGGCGGTGGGCTTGGTGAAAAAGCTTAGATACGACGGCGCTTTTGAGGGCGGCAGCCGTTGTGGGGAACCGGCGTCACGTCCGCGATGGAAGTGATGCGGATGCCCAGGGCGCCCAGGGCGCGAACCGAGGATTCACGGCCAGGACCGGGACCCTTGATTTCGACGTCCAGGTTCTTGATGCCCTGTTCGATGGCAGCACGACCAGCCACTTCCGAAGCCACCTGGGCAGCGAAGGGAGTCGACTTGCGCGAACCCTTGAAGCCCTGGCCACCCGACGAGGCCCACGACAGAGCGTTGCCTTGGCGGTCGGTGATGGTGATGATCGTGTTGTTGAACGAAGCGTGCACGTGGGCAATGCCGTCCGAAATGTTCTTACGGACTTTCTTGCGAACGCGCTGTGCAGCGTTGTTTGCGGGAGACTTAGCCATAGTGATCTTTCAATCTCTTTATTTCTTCAAAGCCGCGGCACCCTTGCGCGGACCCTTGCGGGTACGTGCATTCGTGCGGGTACGTTGACCACGCATGGGCAGGCCACGACGATGACGGAAACCGCGATAGCAACCGATGTCCATCAAACGCTTGATGTTCATCGTTGTTTCGCGACGCAGATCACCTTCCAGAGTCAGGGAAGTCAGCTGATCACGGATCTTTTCCAGATCACCGTCAGTCAGTTCCTTGATTTTCTTGGAATATGCGATGCCAGCGGCTTCGCAGATCTTGCGTGCAGTGGTGCGACCGATCCCATAGATAGCGGTCAGGCCGATTTCAGCGTGCTGATGCGGCGGGATGTTAATGCCAGCGATACGTGCCATTATTCGTCCTCAAACTTTCCTATCAACCCTGGCGCTGCTTGTGGCGCTGGTCCGTGCAGATCACTCGCACCACACCTTTGCGGCGGATGATCTTGCAGTTACGGCAGATTTTTTTGACCGAAGCCGAAACTCTCATTTCATTCTCCTAAAACTCTACATCCGTTACGGCCTATCGACCGGGAAACATGCCCGCGATGGATAGATCGAGTGGGCGTCTACTAACTCTTACTGGACCCGCCGGCACCGCCGGCCAGGCCCATCACTTAGTTCAATTGCCAAGTGTCGCTTTGAAGTTCGCCTTTTTGAGGAGCGATTCGTACTGTTGCGACATCATGTAGTTCTGCACCTGGGCCATGAAGTCCATGGTCACCACCACAATAATCAGCAGTGATGTGCCACCGAAGTAGAACGGAACGTTGTACTTCAGGATCAGGAACTCGGGCAACAAGCACACGAATGTGATGTACACCGCGCCAGCCAGGGTCAGGCGAACCAGGATCTTGTCAATGTAGCGGGCCGTCTGGTCACCGGGACGGATCCCGGGGATGAAGGCACCACTCTTCTTCAGGTTGTCGGCGGTTTCCCGGCTGTTGAACACCAGGGCCGTGTAGAAGAAGCAGAAGAAGATGATGGCAGTGGCGTAGAGCATCACATAGATCGGCTGACCGGGGGTCAGCGTGCTAGCAATGTCCTTCAGCCAGCGCATGGATTCCCCTGCACTGAACCAGTTCACAACGGTCGCCGGCAGCAAGATGATCGAGGAAGCGAAGATGGGAGGAATGACCCCCGCCATGTTCAGCTTCAGCGGCAAGTGCGAAGACTGGCCACCATACACCTTGTTACCCACCTGACGACGCGCATAGTTCACCAGGATCTTGCGTTGTCCCCGCTCGACAAACACGACGAAGTACGTCACGGCTGCCACCACGAGAACGATGAAGATCGCGGCCAGGATGCTCATGGCACCGGTGCGCACCAGCTCCAGCAGACCACCGATGGAGCTCGGCAGACCTGCGGCGATACCTCCAAAGATGAGGATCGAGATGCCGTTGCCCAGACCACGTTCCGTGATCTGTTCACCGAGCCACATCAGGAACATGGTGCCGGCCGTCAGGCTGACCACCGCCGTGAGGCGGAAGCCGAAGCCAGGGCTCAGAACCAGACCTGCGGAGCTTTCCAGAGCCACGGCAATTCCCAGGGACTGAAAAATCGCCAGGCCCAATGTGCCGTAGCGGGTGTACTGGGTGATCTTGCGACGACCCGATTCACCTTCCTTTTTCAGCTGCTCGAATGTAGGGACCACGTAGGTCATGAGCTGCATGATGATCGATGCCGAGATGTACGGCATGATCCCCAGTGCGAACACCGTGAAGCGCGAGAGCGCCCCACCCGAGAACATGTTGAACAGATTGAGAATGCCGCCCTGCTGGCCATTGAACAGCTGCTGCAGCTGCGCTGGATCGATGCCCGGCACGGGGATATGAGCCCCGATCCGGTAAACGACCAGCGCGAGCAACAGAAAAACCAGACGGCGGCGAAGATCGCCGAATTTTCCGGTTTTTGCAATTTGAGCTGCGCTAGTAGCCACGGATGTCTTCTTTCAGATCATTAATCAGGCGATGCTGCCACCGGCAGCTTCGATGGCAGCCTTGGCGCCGGCGGTAGCGCCGATGCCGTTGAGCTTGACAGCCTTGCTGATTTCACCGCTCTTGATGATCTTGACCACCTTTGCGATTTCACCAACCAGACCGGCTTGCTTCAGAGCTGCCAGATCGACTTCGGCCAGGCCCAGCTGTTCCAGAGCGGACAGGGTCACTTCTGCATTGAACTTCAGCAGATGCGACTTGAAGCCACGCTTGGGCAGACGGCGCTGCAGAGGCATTTGACCGCCTTCGAAGCCCACCTTGTGGTAGCCACCCGAACGCGACTTCTGACCCTTGTGACCACGGCCGGCAGTCTTGCCCAGGCCGGAGCCGATGCCGCGACCGACACGGCGCTTGGCGTGCTTGGAGCCCTCTGCAGGCTTGATGCTATTGAGTTCCATCATCAATCCTTTCAGAGAACTTTGACCAGGTAGCTGATCTTGTTGATCATGCCGCGCACGGCAGGCGTGTCCTGCAGTTCGCTGATGCTGTTCAGCTTGCGCAGGCCCAGGCCACGGACAGTGGCGCGGTGCGATTCCTTGGTGCCAATGGGGCTGCGCACCAGTTGCACCTTCACGGTTTGTTGCGTTGTCATGTGATTGACTCCGATCAGGCGGTGAAGATGTCTTCAACCGACTTGCCGCGCTTGGCTGCCACTTCCGAAGGGGTCGTGGAGTGCTTCAGAGCGTCAAAAGTCGCGCGGACCATGTTGTAGGGATTCGACGAACCATGGCTCTTGGCCACGATGTCGGTGATGCCCAGCACTTCGAAAACGGCGCGCATCGGGCCGCCGGCGATGATGCCGGTACCCTTGGGAGCGGGGTTCAGCATCACGGATGCTGCGCCATGCTGACCCATCACGGTGTGATGGATCGTGCCGTGCTTCAAAGACACCTTGATCATGTTGCGACGGGATTCTTCCATCGCCTTTTGCACGGCTGCAGGCACTTCCTTCGACTTGCCCTTGCCCATGCCAACGCGGCCATCACCATCGCCAACCACGGTCAGTGCAGCGAAGCCGAGGATACGACCGCCCTTCACAACCTTGGTGACGCGGTTCACCGCGATCATTTTTTCGCGCAGACCGTCGTCACGACCTTCGTCTTGCACCTTGGGAGAAAACTTTGCCATTTCTATCCGCTCCGCTTAGAACTGCAGGCCGGCTTCACGAGCGGCTTCTGCCAAAGCCTTCACGCGGCCGTGGTATGCGAAACCAGCGCGATCGAAAGCCACTTTCTCCACGCCGGCAGCCTTCGCCTTCTCGGCAATGCGCTTGCCAATCAGCGTAGCGGCAGCCACGTTGCCACCCTTGCCGATGGCGCCCAGTTGGGTGCGCACTTCGGCTTCGGCGGTGGAGGCCGAAGCCAGCACCTTGGTGCCGTCTTCCGACACCACGCTTGCGTAGATGTGGAGGTTCGTACGGTTCACGCTCAGACGTGCCACGCCTTGCTGTGCAATGCGGATGCGGGTCTGGCGGGCACGACGGAGACGCTGCTCTTTCTTGGTCAACATAATGCAGCTCCTTACTTCTTCTTGGTCTCTTTGATCACGACCTTCTCATCCGAGTAACGGATGCCCTTGCCCTTGTAGGGCTCGGGAGGACGAACGGCACGGATCTCAGCAGCCATTTGGCCAACGGCCTGGCGGTCAGCACCCTTGACCAAGATTTCGGTCGGTGTGGGGGTGGTGACAGTGATGCCGGCCGGCATTTCGAAGTTCACCGGGTGCGAAAAGCCGATCGCCAGGTTCAGCTTGGAGCCCGAGGCCGAAGCCTTGAAACCCACGCCAACCAGCGACAGCTTCTTCTCGAAGCCCTTGCTCACGCCCACCACCATGTTGTTCACCAGCTGACGCATGGTGCCGCTCATGGCGTTGGCTTCGCGCGAGTCATTGACGGGCTCGAAAGACAGCTTGCCTTCGTTGTTGGAGATCTTCACCAGAACGTTCTGGGCTTGCGACAGCGTGCCGCCGGTGCCCTTCACATTGATCTGGTCGTCTTTGATGGACACATCCACGCCTGCGGGGATGGCCACGGGAGTCTTTGCTACGCGAGACATTTCAGTATTTCTCCTTAATGTCCGTTAGGCCACGTAGCACAGCACTTCGCCGCCCACGCCAGTGGCGCGTGCCTTGCGATCCGTCATCACGCCCTTGGGAGTGGTGACGATGGCAACGCCCATACCGTTCATGACCTGGGGGATTGCGTCACGGCCCTTGTACACGCGCAGGCCGGGACGGCTCACGCGCTCGATGCGCTCGATCACCGGACGGCCGGCGTAGTACTTCAGGGTAATTTCGAGTTCGGACTTGCCAGCGTCGGTCTTCACTTGGAAGCCGTCGATGTAGCCTTCATCCTTCAGCACCTGGGCGATGGCAACCTTGACCTTGGAGGAAGGAGCCGTCACGGTGGTCTTGGAGACCATTTGTGCATTGCGGATGCGGGTCAGCAAGTCAGCGATGGGATCACTCATGCTCATGTTTAATCTCTCCTGCTTGCTTACCAGCTGGCCTTGGTGACACCGGGGATGTCGCCAGCGAAGGCCAGTTCACGGATCTTGGCGCGGCCCAGACCGAATTGACGGAAGGTGCCACGGGGACGACCCGTGATCTCGCAGCGGTTGCGCTGGCGAGTGGGGTTCGCGTTACGGGGCAGCTTCTGCAGGCCCAGGCGAGCGGCGTCGCGCTCTTCGTCGCTGCGCTTTGCGTCAGCGGCGATTGCCTTCAGTTCTGCGTATTTGGCAGCGTACTTGGCTGCCAGCTTTTCGCGCTTGAGTTCGCGCTGGATCAATGCAACTTTAGCCATGCGCCACCTCAGTTCTTGAAGGGGAAACGGAAAGCGGCGAGCAGTGCCTTGCACTCATCGTCGGTCCGAGCTGTCGTCGTGATGCTGATGTTCAGACCACGCAGAGCGTCCACCTTGTCGTACTCGATTTCGGGGAAGATGATCTGTTCCTTGACGCCGACGTTGTAGTTGCCGCGACCGTCGAAAGAACGGCCGGAGATACCACGGAAGTCACGCACGCGGGGCAGAGCCACGGTGACGAAACGGTCCAGGAATTCATACATCTGAACGCCACGCAGGGTCACCATGCAGCCAATGGCCTGGCCTTCACGGATCTTGAAGCCGGCGATAGCCTTCTTGGCCTTGGTCACCACGGGCTTCTGACCAGCAATCTTGGTCAGGTCAGCCACGGCGTTGTCCATCACCTTCTTGTCGGCCACGGCTTCGCTCACACCCATGTTCAGGGTGATCTTGGTCAGACGGGGCACTTCCATGGAGGAGGTGTAGCCGAACTTTTCCTTGAGTTCAGCCGCGATCTTTTCGCGATACAGTTTTTGCAGTCGTGCCATGTGTTACCCCTTAGGCCGCCTTGATTTCGGCGCCGCTGGACTTGAACACGCGAACGCGTGTGCCGTCGGCCTGCACCTTGATGCCCACGCGATCAGCCTTGCCGGTCGCTGCATTGAAGATGGCCACGTTGGATTGGTGGATAGGCATGGCCTTTTCCACGATACCGCCGGTGGTGCCCTTCATGGGGTTCGGCTTGACGTGCTTCTTCACCATGTTGATGCCATCGATCAACAGGTGGGAGTCGTCCTTGCGAGCCGAGACCACGCCTTGCTTGCCCTTGTCACGGCCGGTCAGCACGATGATTTGGTCGCCCTTGCGAATCTTGTTCATGGTGCTTCCTTTAGAGAACTTCAGGTGCCAGGGACACGATCTTCATGAACTTTTCGTTGCGCAGTTCACGAGTCACGGGGCCAAAGATGCGGGTGCCGATAGGCTCCAGCTTGGCGTTCAGCAGAACGGCGGCGTTGCCGTCGAACTTGACGAGCGAGCCATCAGCACGGCGAATACCCTTCGCCGTACGCACCACGACCGCGCTGTAGACCTCGCCTTTTTTGACGCGTCCACGCGGTGCAGCTTCCTTGATGGTCACCTTGATGATGTCACCAACACTCGCATAGCGACGATGAGAACCGCCCAGCACTTTGATGCACTGAACAGACTTCGCGCCGGTGTTGTCGGCAACCTCTAACCGAGATTCTGTTTGGATCATTTCAATATTCCCAACTTGCTCCAGCAAACACTCGACAGCCCCAGAGTCTTCTCAAGGGCCGCGAGCAGCCAGTCAGTCTTGGGCCCGTCGTCCACGCCGAAAACCATTTCTCGGCGCTTCCACTGGGCAGATAACTTCACGATTTTCACGTGAAGCATGGGATTGTCCCAGAAATTCCTTTGCGCGTCAAACCCTTAGCTGCCTTTTCCACCCCTGGCCGGCAGCGTTGCGCAACCCCCACAAGAGCGCTATCAACCCAGGAGCAAGCTGGGCCTGCCGATGGCCGCACACCATCGGAAACGCCCATAAAAAAGCCGAGCCTGGCGGGCTCGGCAAAGGGTGGCAGACTCAACGCAATCGTCTGCTGCGGACTGGCCGCGCGTGCTACGGCGGCGCAGACATCGCAGCGGCTTGGGGCCACCGCGTTGGGCTCGGGCACGGCCCTTGCCCTGCGGAAAACGGACTTTCAAGCGCTTTCTTCATCATTCCCCCTCCCTCGTCAGCCTTGTGCTGGCTGCTGTTCGCCGGCACCGTTACGAGATGCCATGGGCAGCATTCTGATTCATAAAAACAATCAAAGATAGATATCCATCAATTTTGACAATCTTTCCTTGGCTTGCATCTGCCTCCAAAAGCAAAACGCCCTGCAGTGCAGGGCGTTTTGCTTGAGAGGGGCTTCAGCCGCGATCAGGCCGGCAGGTACTGGGCCGCCAGCGGCATGAAGTCCGCCAGGCCGGCGTCCTGCCCCAGCTCCTCCTGGAGGATGGCTGCCACGCGCGGCGCCACCTCGGCGGCCTTGCGCGCATCGAGGAACAGCAGGCGGCTGCGGCGCGCCAGCACGTCTTCCACGGTGCGCGCGTATTCGAAGCGCGCGGCAAAACGCACCATGGCTTCGTTCAGGCCGTCTGCCAGCCATTCGTCGTTGCCCGGCAACGCCTCCACCGCCGGGGCTTCCGTGCCATAGGAATGCAGGCCCTGGACCTGGTTCATGCGGTGGTGCACGGCGGATTCGGCCGGGGCGCCGGCCAGCGGCAGGCGGGCCGTGACGCCGCCGGGGCGGTGCGGCAGTCGGCCGATGGCAAAGCACTCGGAGAGCACGTCTTCGGCCATGGCGCGGTAGGTGGTCCATTTGCCGCCCGTGACGGTGACCAGGCCGGTGCGGCTGGACATGACCGTGTGCTCGCGGCTGATCTTCTTGGTGTTCTCGCCGTCGTCGTCCTGGGGCTTGACCAGCGGGCGAAGGCCGACCCACATGCTGCGCACGTCGGCCAGCGTGGGCTGGCGCGTGAGGTAGCGTCCGGCCTCGGTGAGGATGAAGTCCAGCTCCTCGGGGAACGGCAGGGGCTCGCGCGCCAGGTCGTTGCGCGGGGTGTCGGTGGTGCCCAGGATGACCTTGCCCAGCCAGGGCACGGCAAAGAGTACGCGGCCATCGGCCGTCTTGGGCACGAGCAGGGCGTGGTCGCTGGGCAGGAAGTCGCGGTCCACGACCACGTGCACGCCCTGGCTGGGCGCGACCATGGGCTTGACGGGACGGCCCTGGGCCTCGGCGTCCTGCTGGCGGAACAGGTCCACCCAGGGGCCGGTGGCGTTGACCACGCACTTGGCGCGCAGCGTGAAGCGCCGGCCCGATTCCGTGTCTTCGCAGACCAGGCCGGCGACCTTGCCGCCTTCATGCAGCAGCTCAAGCGCGGGGCAGTAGTTGACCAGCAGCGCGCCCTTGGCGGCGGCCGTGCGTGCCAGCGCCAGCGCCAGGCGGGCATCGTCGAACTGGCCGTCCCAGTATTTGACGCCGCCCTTGAGGCCTTGCTGGCGCACGGTGGGCAAACACTTGACGGTGCTGGAGCGCGAGAGGAATTCGGTGGCGCCCAGGCCTGCCTTGCCGGCCAGCGCGTCATACATCTTGAGGCCGATGCCGTAGAACGGCGTGTCCAGCAGCTTGTAGGACGGCATGACAAAGGCCAGCGGCTGCGCCAGATGGGGCGCGTTGTGCAGCAGCGTGGTGCGCTCATGCAGCGCTTCGCGCACCAGGGCAATGTTGCCCTGGGCCAGGTAACGCACGCCACCATGGACCAGCTTGGTTGCGCGTGAGGACGTGCCCTTGGCAAAGTCATGCGACTCCACCAGCACGACCTTGAACCCGCGCGCCGCCGCGTCCAGGGCTACGCCCAGGCCGGTGGCACCGCCGCCGATGATGGCCAGATCGTAGGTTTCAGGCTGGGCCAGGCGTTCCAGCAGGGCGGCGCGGCCGGTGGGCAGAGGGGAAGCAGCGAGGGACATGGATCTTCGACGAAGGAATGTGGGGCAAGTTAACAGGGCGCCATGTAGCCGCCATGTCAGCACCCGGGACGCCACGCCTGCGCCCAATGCGAAGGGGACGGAATCGGGTTTTCCGCTATTTTCGCTCGTTTTTGTATTTTTTTCTTCGCTATCTTTCGTTTCGTGTTTCTTGCAGTCAACGAATTTGGCGATAGGCCGGGAGACCAGCGCAGGGCATGTTGTCCAAAGCCGACACGGCCCAACTCAGGGACGCCGAGCAAGAGCCGCCTCGCGGCGAGGGCGTCGTCCCCCTCCCCCGCGAAGCGGGTAGAGAGGGGGAAGCCGCGCAGCGGCTCAGGGGGTGTCACCTCACCTTGCCGTTTTTCCAGGCATTGAGCAGCGTGTCATACGCAATCGTCTCGCCCTTGGGCTTTTCATTGGCCAGCTTCTTCCACGGCGCCTGCTTGTCGCTGAGCCACTTGGCCGGGTCGCCCTTGGGGTTGAGCTTGGGCGCGCAGTGCGCCATGCCGGCACGCTGCAGGCGGGACATGACCTGGTCCATTTCCTCGGCCAGGTTGTCCATGGCGCCCTGGGGCGTCTTCTCGCCGGTGACGGCCTGGGCCACGTTCTTCCACCACAGCTGGGCCAGCTTGGGGTAGTCGGGCACGTTGTTGCCGGTGGGCGTCCAGGCCACGCGGGCGGGGCTGCGGTAGAACTCGACCAGGCCGCCGAGCTTGGGCGCCATGTCGGTCATGGCCTTGGAGCGGATGTCGCTTTCGCGGATGGGCGTCAGGCCGACGATGGTCTTCTTGAGGCTGGTGGTCTTGGCGGTGACGAACTGCGCGTAGAGCCAGGCGGCGGCCGTGCGGTTGGCGTCATGGTCCTTGAAGAAGGTCCAGCTGCCCACGTCCTGGTAGCCGTTTTGCATGCCGTCCTTCCAGTACGGGCCGTTGGGTCCGGGCGCCATGCGCCATTTGGGCGTGCCGTCGGCATTGACCACGGGCAGGCCGGGCTTGGTCATGTCGGCCGTGAAGGCGGTGTACCAGAAGATCTGCTGCGCGATATGGCCCTGGGCCGGCACGGGGCCGGACTCGCCGAAGGTCATGCCCATGGCTTCCTTGGGCGCGTATTTCTTCATCCAGTCCACGTACTTGGTGAGCGCGAACACGGCGGCCGGCGAGTTGGTGGCGCCCCCGCGCGAGACCGAGGCGCCCACGGGCGTGCACTTGTCGTCGGCCACGCGGATGCCCCATTCATCGACGGGCATGCCGTTGGGAATGCCCTTGTCGGCCGCGCCGGCCATGGACAGCCAGGCATCGGTGAAGCGCCAGCCCAGCGACGGGTCCTTCTTGCCGTAGTCCATGTGGCCGTAGATGGGCTTGCCGTCGATCTGCTTGACGTCGTTGGTGAAGAACTCGGCGATGTCCTCGTAGGCGCTCCAGTTCAGCGGCACGCCCAGCTCGTAGCCGTACTTGGCCTTGAACTTGTCCTTGAGGTCCTTGCGCTCGAACAGGTCGGCGCGGAACCAGTAGAGGTTGGCGAACTGCTGGTCGGGCAGCTGGTAGAGCTTGCCGTCGGGCGCGGTGGTGAAGCTGGTGCCGATGAAGTCCTTGATGTCCAGGCCCGGATTGGTGAAGTCCTTGCCGGCGCCGGCCATGTAGTCGGTCAGGCTCATGATGCGGCCGTAGCGGTAGTGCGTGCCGATCAGGTCGGAGTCGGAGATCCAGCCGTCATAGATGGACTTGCCCGACTGCATCGAGGTCTGCAGCTTCTCGACCACGTCGCCTTCCTGGATCAGGTCGTGCTTGACGGTGATGCCCGTGATCTCGGTGAAGGCCTTGGCCAGCGTCTTGCTCTCGTACTCGTGCGTGGTGATGGTCTCGGAGACCACGGCGATCTCCTTGACGCCCTTGGCCTGCAGCTTCTTGGCCGCCTCGATGAACCACTTCATCTCGGCCATTTGCTGGTCCTTGGACAGCGTGCTGGGCTGGAACTCCGCGTCGATCCACTTCTTGGCTTCCGCCTCTCCGGCCCAGGACGCCTGCCCCGCCGCCAGCAGGGCCGCCGCGAGGGCGATGGTATGAAGTCGTTGTTTCATCTGCCGTCTCCTAGATTCTTGCTGTCTCCCCGACATGCACATGCACCAGCGGGCCCCGGGGGAGCTTCGGACCCGGCTGTCGATAAATGGAATGAAGTGATCAGCCTTTGCGCATCACGACGGCCAGCACGAGCATGGACAGCACCAGGCTGATCCACACCGAAGGCTCCGCCTCCAGCGAGAACCACTGCGCCATCCTCTCGCCCAGGCCCACCCAGGCCAGATTGACGTAGGCCGCCAGCAGCAGCCCGATGAACAGCCGGTCCCCGCGCGTCGTCGCCATCGGCAGCCAGCCCTTGCGCATCACGGTCGGGCTGCGCAACTCCCACAGCGTCATGCCCACCAGCATCAGCACGATGCAACTGAAGAACACCGCCACCGGCAGCGTCCAGGCCATCCAGGAAAACATTGACGAGTCCTTTCAGAAATCCAGCATCAATACCGCAGCTTCTCGAAACCGGCAGAGCCCAGCCCAGGGACACCGAGGAAGGGCCTACGCCGGCCGCGCCGCCCCGCCCCGAGGGTGTCGTCCCCCTCCCCCGCGGAAGCGGGTAGAGAGGGGGAAGGCGCGCAAGCGCCTCAGGGGGTGCCTCAAACCCTCCCCATGGCGAACCCCTTGGCGATGTAATGCCGCACAAACCAGATCACGATGGCGCCCGGCACGATGGTCAGCACGCCGGCCGCAGCCAGCGTCGCCCAGTCCATGCCCGAGGCCGAGACGGTGCGCGTCATGGTCGCCACGATGGGCTTGGCGTTCACGCTGGTCAGCGTGCGCGCCAGCAGCAGCTCCACCCAGCTGAACATGAAGCAGAAGAAGGCCGCCACGCCCACGCCGGCCTTGATCAGCGGCAGGAAGATGGTGAGGAAAAAGCGCGGGAAGGAGTAGCCGTCGATATAGGCCGTCTCGTCGATCTCGCGCGGGATGCCGCTCATGAAGCCCTCCAGGATCCAGACGGCCAGCGGCACGTTGAACAGCAGGTGAGCCAGGGCCACGGCGATGTGCGTGTCCATCAGGCCCACCGTGGTGTAGAGCTGGAAGAAGGGCAGCAGGAAGACGGCCGGCGGCGTCATGCGGTTGGTCAGCAACCAGAAGAACACATGCTTGTCGCCCAGGAACTGGTAGCGCGAGAACGCATAGGCCGCCGGCAGCGCCACCGTCAGCGAGATCACGGTGTTGATGGCCACGTAGATCAGGCTGTTGATGTAGCCCGAGTACCAGGAGGCGTCGGTGAAGATGGTTTGGTAGTTGGCCCAGGTGAAATGCTGGGGCCACAGCGAGAAGCTCGACAGGATCTCCTCGTTGGTCTTGAAGCTCATGTTGACCATCCAGTAGATGGGCAGCACGGCGAACAGCAGGTAGGCGACGAGGAACAGCGTGCGCTTGTGGAAACGGCGGTCTTCAGTCATGTCCGGCCTCCCGCAGGGCCACCCCAAGGGAGGCCGAGCCCCCTCGGGGGGCAGTGAACGAAGGGAGCGTGGTGATCATTCTTTTGCCCCTTCCTTGTCTGCCGTGCCCACGCGCTGCATCCAGTTGTAGAGGATGAAGCACAGCAGCAGGATGATGAGGAAATAGATCAGCGAGAAGGCAGCCGCCGGCCCCAGGTCGAACTGGCCCACGGCCTTTTGCGTCAGGTACTGCGACAGGAAGGTGGTCGCATTGCCGGGCCCGCCGCCCGTGAGCACGAAGGGCTCGGTGTAGATCATGAAGCTGTCCATGAAGCGCAGCAGCACGGCGATCATCAGCACGCCGCGCATCTTGGGCAGCTGGATGTAGCGGAACACCGCGAACTTGCTGGCGCCGTCGATGCGCGCGGCCTGGTAGTAGGCGTCGGGAATGGAGCGCAGGCCCGCGTAGCACAGCAGGGCCACCAGCGGCGTCCAGTGCCAGACATCCATGACCAGCACGGTGAGCCAGGCATGGGTGGCATTGCCCGTGTAGTTGTAGTCCACGCCCAGCGCGTTGAGCGCCGCGCCCAGCAGTCCGATATCGGCGCGGCCGTAGATCTGCCAGATGGTGCCGACCACGTTCCACGGAATCAGCAGCGACAGCGAGACCACGACCAGCACGGCCGAAGCCTTCCAGCCCTGGGCCGGCATGGACAAGGCCAGCGCGATGCCCAGCGGAATCTCCACCAGCAGCACGGCCAGCGAAAAGCCGATCTGGCGCAGCAGGGCCGAGTGCAGTTCCTCGTCGCGCATGACCTGGGCAAACCACTCCGTGCCCACGAACACGCGCCGGTCGGGACTGATGATGTCCTGCACCGAGTAGTTCACCACCGTCATCAGCGGGATGATGGCCGAGAAGGCCACGCAGATGATGACCGGCAGGATCAGCAGCCAGGCCTTCTGGTTGACGGGCTTGACGGTCTGGCTCATGCCTGCAGCTCCTCGTTGACGTAGTAGCAGGTGTGGGGCCCCTGCAATTGCACCCAGACGGTCTCGCCCACGGCCGGCAGCGCGGCATCGGCGCCGCAGCGCAGCTTGAGCAGCCGCTCGCCCAGGCGCGCCACCAGCAACTGGTGCGTGCCCACGTCCTGCACGCGCTCCACCGAACAGGCCACGGCGCCGGGCGCGTCGGCCGAGGCCAGTGCCAGGTACTCGGGGCGTATGCCCAGGCTCAGCGGCAGGCTGGGCGCCACGCCGGCCAGCGCTTCGGGCAGGGGCAGGTACTGGCCCTCGGCCAGCAGCCGGCCGCCGTCCTGCTGCAGCGGCACGAAGTTCATACCCGGCGAGCCAATGAAGTGGCCGACGAAGGCGTGGCTGGGCCGCTCGAAAAGCTGGGCGGGCGTGCCCACCTGCACGGCGCGCCCGCGCGTCATGACCACAACGTGCTCGGCAAAGGTCAGGGCCTCCACCTGGTCGTGCGTCACATAAATCAGCGTGAGCCGCAGTTCATGGTGGATCTGCTTGAGCTTGCGGCGCAGCTGCCACTTGAGCTGGGGGTCGATCACCGTGAGCGGCTCGTCGAACAGCACGGCCGACACATCGGGCCGCACCAGGCCCCGGCCCAGCGAGATCTTCTGCTTGGCATCGGCCGACAGGCCGGCCGCGCGCTGGTCGAGCTGGCCGCTCATCTCCAGCATCTCGGCGATCTGGCCGACCCGCGCGCGGATGCGCTCCTCGGGCATGCGGCGGTTCCTCAGCGGAAAGGCCAGGTTCTCGGCCACGGTCATGGTGTCGTAGATCACCGGGAACTGGAACACCTGGGCGATGTTGCGTTCCTGGGGCGTGGCGCGCGTCATGTCGCGGCCGTCGAACAGCACCTTGCCCTGCGAGGGCACCAGCAGGCCCGACATGATGTTGAGCATGGTGGTCTTGCCGCAGCCCGAGGGGCCGAGCAGCGCATAGGCGCCGCCGTCCTCGAAGACCATGCTCAGCGGCAGCAGCGCGTAGTCGCTGTCCTGCTGCGGGTTCGGCTTGTAGGAGTGGGCCAGATCAAGTTCTATGCGGGCCATCTCATCGTCCTCCGGGCCGCGCCGGCGCCAGCAGCAGCGCGCCGTCCGTGCCGAACACATAGGCATGGGCCGGGTCCAGGTGCAGCGTGACCGCGCTGCCCAGGTCCAGATGGTGCACGCCCGTGACCTGGGCCACCAGCTCACCCCAGGGCGTGGTGGCATGCACGAAGGTGTCGGAGCCCGAAATCTCGGCCAGTTCCACCACGCCCTGCAGCGCCAGATCGCCGGGCCGGGACTGCAGGCGCAGGGCGCTGGCGCGCAGGCCCAGGGTCAGTTGGCCGGACACGGCCAGGTCCGCAGGCAGCGCCACGGGCAGCCGCGCGCCGCCCGGCAGTTGCAGCCCGCCCTCCACGGCACTGGCCACGATCAGGTTCATGGGCGGATCGCTGAAGGCGCGCGCCACGCGCAGCGAATTCGGCTGATGGAAGACCTCGGCCGTGGGGCCGTACTGCAGCAGTTCGCCCTCATGCAGCACCGCCGTGTAGCCACCCAGCAGCAGGGCCTCACCGGGCTCGGTGGTGGCATAGACCACGGTGGAGTCGCCCGTGGCGAACAGCTGGGTCAGTTCCTCGCGCAGTTCCTCGCGCAGCTTGTAGTCGAGGTTGACCAGGGGCTCGTCCAGCAGCATCAGCGGAGCGCCCTTGGCCAGGGCGCGCGCCAGCGCCACCCGCTGCTGCTGGCCGCCCGACAGCTCGGCCGGATAGCGGTCCAGGAACATCTCGATGTGCAGCCGCTCGGCCAGGGCGCGCACGCGCTGCGCCACGTCGCGGTCGCCGCGCAGCTTGAGCGGCGAGGCGATGTTGTCCGCCACCGTGAGCGAGGGATAGTTGATGAATTGCTGGTAGACCATGGCCACGTTGCGCTCGCGCACGGGCATGCCGGTCACATCGACGCCATCGGCGCGCACACGGCCTTCGGTGGGCACGTCCAGGCCGGCCATGATGCGCATCAGGCTGGTCTTGCCGGCCTGCGTGGCACCCAGCAGCACGGTCACCGCGCCGCTTTCCAGTTCAAGGTGCATGGGGTGCAGCCAGGTCTGGCCGCCCACGCGTTTGCTGATTCTCTCCAACACCAGTTCCACGACCGCCCTCACTGACGAGGCCGCCTCGGGGGCAGCGATTGAACAAGGAGAAACATCTCGCTCAAGGCGGCGATTGCGCGCCATCCGAAAGCAACAACGTGATCATTTTTGTTCTTTCCAGATCGCAGCCCATCAACACATACCCTAGGTGCTGTTCTTTTTTCTTCGTTTTAAAGTTCCCCAACCCACGGCCGGCCAGGGGCAAATGCGCTATAAACCGGTCGCCCCGCCTTGTTTGCCTGAGAACGCACCAGATCTGGAATCGCCGCCGTGAACACCAATCCCCGACAACTACAGCTGCTCGACGAAGTGCGCAGCCGCCAGTCCACTTCGGTGGAGCAGCTGGCCGAGATCCTGGGCGTGACCCTGCAGACCGTGCGCCGCGACATACAGAAGCTGGCCGATGCGGGCCTGATGGTGCGCTTTCACGGCGGCGTGCGCGTGCCCAGCGCCACGGTGGAGAACCTGGGCCACACCCAGCGCCAGGTGCTGCATGCCGAAGGCAAGTCGCGCATTGCGCGTGCCGTGGCCGAGGCCATTCCCAACGGCTGCTCGCTGATCCTGAACATCGGTACCACCACCGAGGCCGTGGCCCAGGCCCTGCTCAAGCACCGGGGCCTGCGCGTGATCACCAACAACCTCAACGTGGCGGCCATCCTCAGCTCCAACGCCGACTGCGAAGTCATCGTGGCCGGCGGCGTGGTGCGCACGCGCGACCGGGGCATCGTGGGCGAGGCGGCCGTGGACTTCATCCGCCAGTTCAAGGTGGACATCGCCCTGATCGGCATCTCGGCCATCGAGCCCGATGGCAGCCTGCGCGACTTCGACATGCGCGAAGTCAAGGTGGCCCAGACCATCATTGCCCAGTCGCGCGAGGTCTGGCTGGCCGCAGACCACAGCAAGTTCCACCGCCAGGCCATGGTGGAGCTGGCACGCCTGGACCAGATCGACCGCCTGTTCACCGATACCGCGCCCCCCGCCCCGTTCGATGCACTTCTGCGCGAAGCAGAAGTGCAATGCGTGGTGGCGCAATAAGTTTTCCGCAGCCGCTGCGCCACCGCCCGCACAGGACACGCGCACCGACCCTGCTTTTCCTGGATACCGCACCATGACCTATCTGCTTGCCCTGGACCAGGGCACCTCCAGCTCGCGCAGCATCGTCTTCGACACCCAGGGCCGCATCGTGGCCTCGGCCCAGCTGGAGCTGCCGCAGATCTATCCCCGGCCCGGCTGGGTCGAGCACGATCCGCGCGAGATCTGGCGCACCCAGCTGGCCACGGCGCGCGAGGCCCTGGCCAAGGCCGGGCTGGCGGCGGCCGACATCCGCGCCCTGGGCATCACCAACCAGCGCGAGACCACCGTGGTCTGGAACCGCGCCACGGGCCAGCCCATACACCACGCCATCGTCTGGCAGGACCGCCGCGCCGAGCCGCTGTGCGCCCAGCTGCGCGAGGCCGGCCATGCCGACACCATCCAGCGCAAGACGGGCCTGCTGATCGACGCCTATTTCTCGGGCACCAAGCTGCGCTGGATCCTGGACAACGTCAACGGCGCGCGCGCCGCCGCCGAGCGCGGCGAGCTGGCCTTCGGCACCGTGGACAGCTGGCTGATCTGGCAGCTCACGGGCGGACGCCGCCATGTGACCGATGTCTCCAACGCCAGCCGCACCATGCTGTTCAACGTCCACACCAACCAGTGGGACGACGATCTGCTGGCGCTGCTGGAGATTCCGCGCGCGCTGATGCCCGAGGTGCTGCCTTCCGCCGCCGATTTCGGCCGCACGGCAGCCGAGGTGCTGGGCGGCGAGATCGCCATCGGCGGTGTGGCCGGCGACCAGCAAAGCGCCCTCTTCGGCCAGGCCTGCTTTTCGGCCGGCATGGCCAAGAACACCTATGGCACGGGCTGCTTCATGCTCATGCACACGGGCGGCGTGTTCCAGACCTCTGCCAACGGCCTGCTGACCACCGCTGCGGCACAGCCCACCGCTGCGCCGGCCTATGCGCTGGAAGGCAGCGTCTTCGTGGGCGGCGCTGTGGTCCAGTGGCTGCGCGACGGGCTGCGCGCCATCGAGCACAGCGGCCAGGTGCAGCAACTGGCCGAGAGCGTGCCCGATTCGGGCGGCGTGATGATGGTGCCGGCCTTCACCGGACTGGGCGCCCCCTACTGGAAGCCCGATGCGCGCGGCACCATCACGGGCCTGACGCGCGGCACCACCATCGCCCACATCGCGCGGGCCGCGCTTGAATCCATCGCCTTCCAGAGCGCCGCCCTGCTGCTGGCCATGAGCCGCGACGCGGTGGCCAGCGGCGGCGCGCCGGTGAGCGAACTGCGCGTGGACGGCGGCGCCTGCGTCAACAACCTGCTCATGCAGTTCCAGGCCGACCTGCTGGGCATTCCCGTCGTGCGCCCGGCCTGCGTGGAGACCACGGCCCTGGGCGCTGCCTACCTGGCAGGCCTGTCCTCGGGCGTGTACCAGAGCACCGAGGAACTGTCGGCGCTGTGGAAGGCCGAGCGCCGCTTCGTGCCCACGCTGGACAAGCACCGCGCCGACGAGCTGATGGCGCGCTGGGAGCATGCGGTGGCCCAGACCGCGCTGGCGGCCTGACAACGGGCTCACGGCCTTGTTCAAGGCGGCCAGCCTGGTGCTTTCCGGCCTGCTGCTGGCCGGCTGCGCCGCGCCGCCCCAGGCCCTGCCGTCCCCGCAGCCCACGGCATGCGCGCGCCTGCAATGGCTGGGCAGCACCACGATTGCGCGCGATGAACCCATCCATGGCGCCACCACCGGCGGCATCTCGGGCCTGGACTACGACGCCCGGCGCGGCGACTTCTTGGCCATCAGCGATGACCGCTCGGCGCGCGGCCCCGCGCGCTGGATGCGCCTGCGCATAGAGCCGCTGGACGCGGGCCAGCGCGCCGGCCCCAACCCCTGGCAGGCGCAGGTCACCGAAGTGCACCCGCTGCTGGATGCCGAGGGCCGCTGGCTGCGCCCGCGCCATGCCGCGCCCGCCACCCAGCCCGTGCCCGACCCCGAAGCCATCCGCCTGCTGCCGGACGGCGGCCTGCTGTGGACCGACGAAGGCGACCCGGGCCGGGGCTTTGGCACCTCGCTGGTGAGGACCGACGCCACGGGCCGCCAGATCGCGCGGTGGTTCTACGCATTCAAGAACGAGGACGGCAGGCCGGGCCTGCGCTCGAACTTCGGCTTCGAGGGGCTGGCCGTCACGCCGGACGGCCAACAGGCCTGGCTGGCCCTGGAAGCGCCGCTGCGCCAGGACGGCCCGCGCGCCAGCGCCGCCACGGCAGGCGCGCCCGTGCGCATCAGCCTGGTCAGCCTGGACGACGGCCGGCTGCTGCGCCAGATCGCCTACCAGCCCGATGCCGTGCCGGCCGCCAGCTGGGCCCTTCCCCAGCGCGAGGTCAACGGCATCAGCGAAATCCTGCCGGACGGCCCCGGCCACCTGCTGGTGCTGGAGCGCTCCTACAGCCCGGGCCACGGTTTTGGCGCGCGGCTGTACCGCATCGGCCTGGAGGCACCTGACACGCTGGCCCTGGCCAGCTTCGCGCAAACGCCGCCACAGGTGGCTGTCAAGCAACTGGTGGCCGATCTGTCCACCGTGCAGCCCGGCCGACTGGACAACATGGAAGCCATGTCCTGGGGCCCGCCGCTGCCCGATGGCACGCGCGTGCTGGTGTTCGCCAGTGACGACAACTTCAACCCGGCGCAGGCCAACCAGATCCTGATCACCGCCTACCGGCACTCGCCGCCCTGCGCACCCTGAAGGCGCTTCAGGGCGTGGCCTGCACCTGCTCCTGCGGCAGGTAGATGCGCGTCAGCCCGCGCGCAATGGCCTCCACGATCTGCTCGCGCCGCAGGCCGATGTGCTCGGCCATCAGGCGTTCGCTGGCCTGGGCGTCGCGCGCGCGCAGGGCCTGCAGGATTTCCAGGTGCTCGTGCTGGGTGGAGGCGCGCCCCACGCTCTCCATGTCGATCCACCGGATGAAGCGGATGCGCTCGTTCAGGCTCGCCAGCATGCGCCGCAGCTCGGCGTTGCCGGCCATGTCGGCAATGCGCAGATGGAATCCCTCGTCCAGGTCCACCAGCTGCCGGATCGGCGTATCGGAGGCCACGCGCTGGCTCTGCTCCAGGTAGGCCAGGGCCTCGTCAAGCTGGGCATCGGTGGCGCGCTCCACGGCCAGCCGCACGCATTCGCGCTCCACGGCCACGCGGGCCTCGTACAGGTCCAGCGACTCCTTCACGTCCAGTTCGCGCCGCATGTAGCCGCGGCTGGCCGGCAGCAAAAAGCCATCGGCCACCAGCCGCGTCAGCGCCTCGCGCACGGGCGTGCGGCTCACGCCCAGGCGCAGCGCCAGTTCGCTCTCGCTCAGGCGCTCGCCCGGCTTGAATTCGTAGGAGATGGCCATGTCCCGCAGCGTGCTGTAGACGCTGGAGCCCCGTTCATGGCGGATGTTGGAGATTTTCATGGCGCCATTGTGCCCTTTGGCGCTGCGCATTCTTTTAAGTATACTGAAATGGATTCTTAAAAAACCCGTCACCCAACCTGCCTGGAGACTCCCGACATGACCACCGCTTTCAATGGCGCCGACGCCATGGTCCGCATGCTGCAGCTCAACGGCGTCAAGCACATCTTCGGCCTGTGCGGCGACACCAGCCTGCCCTTCTACGACGCCATGGCGCGGCTGGACCACGGCATGGACCACATCCTCACGCGGGACGAGCGCAGCGCCGGCTACATGGCCGATGCCTATGCGCGCGTCACCGGCAAGGTGGGCGTGTGCGAAGGCCCCAGCGGCGGCGGCGCCACCTACCTGCTGCCCGGCCTGGCCGAGGCCAATGAGTCCTCAGTGCCCGTGCTGGGCATCACCTCGGACGTTTCCGTGGGTGCGCGCGGCAAGTTCCCGCTGACCGAACTGGACCAGCAGGCGCTGTACAGGCCGCTGACCAAGTGGAATACCACCATCGACCGCGTGGACCAGATTCCGCACGCCGTGCGCAGTGCCTTTCGCGCCATGACCACGGGCCGGCCCGGTGCCACCCATATCTGCCTGCCCTATGACGTGCAAAAGCACACGCTGGATCCGGCCGATGTCTGGGCCCAGCCAGGGCATGACCACTATCCGGCCTACCGGTCCGCGCCCGATCCGGCGGCCGTGGCCGAGGCTGCCGACCGCTTGGTGGCGGCCCGCTGCCCCGTGCTGATCTGCGGCGGCGGCGTGCTGATCGCGGGCGCCAGCGCCGCACTGGATGCGCTGGCCACCCTGCTCAACGCGCCCGTGTGCTCCAGCGTCAGCGGCCAGGGCAGCCTGGCGGGCAGCCATCCGCTCAATGCCGGCGTGGTGGGCACCAATGGCGGCGTGGAGGCCACGCGCGCCGTGGTGGCGCAGGCGGACCTGGTGATGTTCATCGGCGCCCGGGCCGGCTCCACCACTACCGAGCACTGGCAGATGCCCTCGCGCAAGGTGACCATCGTCCATCTGGACGTGGACGCCATGACCATAGGCACCAACTACCGCACCGACGTGGCCCTGGTGGGCGACGCCCTGCTGGGCCTGCAGGCGCTGCACGCGGCCGTGCAGCAGCGCATCGCCCGCCGCCCCGCCGATGCCGCAAACGGCGCCGCGCTGGCGGCCACCGCGCGCGCCGCCAAGCAGGCCTTCTTCGCGCCGCTGGCGGCCTCGCTGGAGCGCCCCATCAAGCCCGAGCGCGTGGTGGACACGCTCAACCGCCTGCTGCCCGCGCGCGCCATCGTGGTGGCCGACCCCGGCACGCCCTGCCCCTACTTCACGGCCTATTTCGACGCCCCCCAGGCCGGCCGACACTTCATCACCAACCGCGCGCACGGGGCGCTGGGCTTTGCCATGTCCGCCGGCTTTGGCGCCGCCATCGGCCAGCCCGATTCCGTGGTGGTCGCGGTCATGGGCGACGGCAGCTTCGGCTTCACCTGCGGCGAGCTGGAAACCATCGTGCGCCGCAACGTGCCGCTGAAGATGATCGTGTTCTCCAACAGCGTGTTCGGCTGGATCAAGGCCAGCCAGAAGTCCGGCTACGATGAACGCTACTTTTCAGTCGACTTCAACCGCACCCACCATGCCCGCGTGGCCGAGGCCTTCGGCGTCAAGGCCTGGCAGGTGCATGACCCGGCAGATCTCGAAGCCGCGCTCAAGGCCGCGCTGATGCACGACGGCCCGGCGCTGGTGGATGTGATCTCGCAAGAGCTCCAGGACACGGCCGTGCCGGTGAGCCAGTGGATGGGTTGACGCCAGCCCCACGCACAGATTCCCGATTTCCTGCCCGCCAATGCGCTTGAAAAGGAGCCTTCCCATGCCCCATCCACCCTCACGCCGCCAGCTGCTGCTGGCCATGGCCGCCGCATCCCTGCTGGGGCCGTCCGGCACGGCATCCGCGCAGGGCGCCGCCCCGCTCAAGCTGGTCATCACCTTCCCGCCGGGGGGCAGCACCGACATCGCCGCCCGCATACTGCAGCCGCGCCTGGGCGAAGTGGCCGGCCGCCCGGTGATCGTGGAGAACCGCCCCGGCGCCGCCAGCCAGATCGCCACCCAGTACGTGGCCAAGTCCGCTCCGGACGGCAACACCCTGCTGTTCAGCTTCGACACCCATGCCATCAATCCCATCGCCAAGTCCCGGCTGCCCTACGACACCTTCAAGGACTTCACGGGCGTGTCGCTGGCGCTGCGCTTTCCGCTGGTGATCGGTGCCTCGGCCTCGGTGCCCGCCAGGGACCTGGCCGGCTTCCTGGAGCTGGCGCGCCGCAACCCGGGCAAATACAGCTACGCATCGACCGGCCTGGGGTCCATGAACCACCTGGTGATGGAAGACATCAAGCGCCGCTCGGGCACCTACGTGCTGCACGTGCCCTACGGCGGCGGCGGCCCGGCCGTGCAGGCCGTGCTCGGCAATGTGTCCGACCTCACCCTGCTCAGCTATGCGGCGCTGCGCGGCCAGATTTCGGCGGGCAAGATCAAGCCGCTGGCGGTGACCGGCCTCAAGCGCCTGCCCGAGCTGCCCGACGTGCCCACCGTGGCCGAGTCCGGCTTCCCGGGCTTCGAGGCCTACTCGTGGATCGGCGTGTTCGCGCCTTCCGCCACGCCGGCAGCCACGGTGCACAAGCTCACCGAAGATTTCCAGGCCACGCTGAACACGCCCGACATCCGCAGCAAGCTCATGCAGTCGGGCTTTGAAGTCATGGCCACGGACGGACCCGCCCTCGACCGCTGGGTGCGCCAGGAATATGAGCGCTGGGGCCGCTTCGTGCGCGACAACAAGGTCCAGCTCGAAGACTGAGAATCCGGGCGGCACCCCCTTACACCACACAGGAGCATTCATGGCACTTCCGCTGGACCACATCGTCATCGCCGTGCACGACCTCCAGGCCGCCGTGGCGGACTACCGCGCGCTGGGCTTCCAGGTCGCCATCGGCGGCCGCCATCCGGGCCGCACCTCGCACAACGCACTGGTCGTGTTTGCCGACGGCGCCTACCTGGAGATCATTGCCTGGACCGCCCCGGCGCCCGAAGAGCGCTGGTACCGCACGCTGCGCGACCATGGCGAGGGGCTGGTGGACTTCGCCCTGCTGCCCCAAAGCACCGCCCAGGCCCTGGCCGAGGCGCGCGGGCGGGGGCTGGATACCCTGGTCGGCCCCGTGGACGGAGGCCGCGTGCGCCCCGATGGCGCGCAACTGCTGTGGCAGACGGCGCGCCACGCCACGCCCGACCTGCCCTTCCTGTGCGGCGACGTCACGCCGCGCGTGCTGCGCGTGCCCGAGGGCAGCGTGCGCGAGCATCCCAACGGCGCGCTGGGCGTGGCCTCGCTGACCGTCGCCGTGCACAACCTGGACGCCAGCCTGGACCGCTACCGGGCGCTGCTGGGCCCGGACCTGCCGCTGCAGAGGCTGGACGACCAGGGCGCGCGGCTGGCATTGCCGGGCTTCGATCTGCTGCTGCAAGGCGCGCAGGCACTGGCGGCCTCCGACGCACTGCGCCAGCGCCTTGCCACGCGCGGAGAGGGCCCTTGCGCGCTCGCCCTGCGCCAGCGGCCCGGCGCCCCGGCACAGCCCCTGGACCTGGCCGCCAGCCATGGCGTGGACATGCGCTGGCACGGTGGGAACACGCTCTAAACTCTTCGTTTCCCTTCTCCACCGCCACCAGCATGAACACCGTTTCCACAGCCTCCCCTGTCATCGCCTTCATCGGTGGCGGCAACATGGCCAGCGCCATCATCGGCGGACTGATCGGCCAGGGCCAATCCGCAGATCGCATCGTCGTCGTCGAACCATTCGAGGCTGCACGCGACGCGCTGCGCACGAACTTCGGCATCACGGCCCATGCCGATGCCGCGGCCGCCGCCAGCGCGCTGGACGGTGCCGGCATCGTGGTCTGGGCCGTCAAGCCCCAGACCTTCAAGGAAGCCGCCCAGGCCGTGGCGCCGCACACCGCCCAGGCCCTGCACCTGAGCGTTGCCGCCGGCATTCCCACGGACTCCATCGCCCAGTGGCTGGGCACGGGCCGCATCGTGCGCGCCATGCCCAACACGCCAGCCCTGGTGGGCAAGGGCATGACGGGCCTGTTCGCATGCGCCCAGGTCGATGCCGCAGGCAAGAGCGCCGTCGAGCAGGTGGTGGCCACCACGGGCCAGTTCGTCTGGGTCGACCAGGAAGCGCACCTGGACGCCGTGACCGCCCTGTCGGGCTCGGGCCCGGCCTATGTCTTCCTGTTCCTCGAAGCCATGACACAGGCCGGCGTGGACATGGGCCTCACGGCCGAGCAGTCCTACCGCCTGGGCGTGGCCACCTTCCAGGGCGCATCGGAACTGGCCGCCCGCTCCACCGAAAGCGCCGACGTGCTGCGCCAGCGCGTGACCAGCAAGGGCGGCACCACCCACGCCGCCATCACCCACATGCAGGCGCAACAGGTGCCCGAGCATTTCGTGGCCGCCATGCGGGCAGCGGAAACACGGGCCAAGGAGCTGGCCGCCGAATTCGGCCGCTGAGCCCGGCGCAGCGCGCCCCAGGCTCCATGCAAAAGGGAGGCACCGGCCTCCCTTGTTTTTTCAGCGCTGAGCCCTCAGCGCAGCGCAAACCCCAGCGCCACGCCCGCGAACAGGCTGGCACCGATCCAGTGGCTCTTGCTGAACGCGACGAAGCAGCCCTCGCGCGTGCGGTGGCGGATCAGGGTGAAGTGCCAGATCACCTGGGCCGCGGCCACGGCCAGGCCCAGCCAGAAAGGCCAGGCCAGGCCATAGGGCGCCAGCGCCCAGATAGTGAGCAGGCCGCAGAGCACGAAAAAGCCCATGACGGCCACCACGTCGAAGCGGCCCAGGGTGATGGCCGAGGTCTTCATGCCGATCCTGAGGTCGTCGTCGCGGTCCACCATGGCGTATTCGGTGTCATAGGCCAGCACCAGGAACATGTTGGCGAGCCACAGAATCCAGGCCGTGGCCGGCACCTGGCCCTGCACGGCGGCGAAGGCGATGACGATGCCGAAGTTGAAAGCAATGCCCAGGAAGGCCTGGGGCATGGCGAAGAAGCGCTTGGTGAACGGGTAGAGGATGGTGAACAGCACGGCGGGCACGGACCAGGCCACGGCCTCCCAGCGCGTGGTCAGCACCAGGCCCAGCGAGACCAGGGCCAGGGCCGCGCCCAGCAGCGCGGCCTCCTTGACCGAGACCAGCCCCGAGGTGATGGGCCGCTGCGTGGTGCGCTTGACGTGGCGGTCGAAGTCGCGGTCGGCGATGTCGTTGATGCAGCAGCCCGCGCTGCGCATCAGCACCGTTCCCAGCACGAAGACCACCAGCAGATGCCAGCCCGGAAACCCGCCCGCTGCCACCCACAGTGCAGCCAGCGTGGGCCAGACCAGGACCAGCCAGCCGGCCGGCCGGTTGAAGCGGACCAGGTCCAGATAGAGCGACAGTTTGCTGCGCCGGGGCGCAGGCATGGGCGTAGAGGAGGTGGTGGGCATGGCGTCTGGGCGCCGATGGCGGCCGTGGGCCGACCATCGCACGCATCACATTCGAAAATGCCCGCATTGTCGCCGCTGGGCGGGCGGGCTCGGCGGCGCGCCTCAGCAGCGCCTGCCGGCAACGCGGGTTTGCGCCCACTCCACGGCACAGATCACCAGCGCCATCCAGGCCAGGCCCAGCAGCCAGCCGGCCAGCACATCGCTGGCATAGTGCACGCGCAGCACCACGCGGCTGGCGCCCACGCCCAGGGCGACAGCCAGGGCCGCCAGGCCCACGGGCCAGCGCCAGGCCGGGCGCAGGTACGGCAGCAGCAGCCAGGCCAGCATCAGATAGAGCACGAAGGTGCCCGCGCTGTGGCCGCTGGGGAAGCTGAAGCCGCCTTCAGGCACCCAGCCACCCACGGGGCGCGGACGGCCCACGCTGGTCTTGATGGCGCGTATCCATAGGCCCACGCCAGCCGTGGCCACCACCCAGGCGGCCGCATGCAGCCAGTCGCGCCGCCACAGCAGCAGCGCCAGCACGGCGGCCGACAGCGACACCATCCAGGCCACATTGCCCAGCTGGGTGAAGGCGACCACGGGGCGCACCCAGGCATCGGTGGCATGGCCGGCCAGCCACAGGTGCAGGGCCTCGTCGAGCACCGGCCAGTCGGTGCAGTTGGCGCAGCCTGCGGGCTGGGCCAGGCCCAGCATGTCGCGCACCATCACGGCCAGTGCCAGCAAGGCCAGCACGCCGGCGGCAGCCAGGCCCAGCCATGCGGCCCGCGGCATGGGCAGGCCTGCGTGGCGCAGCCGTGCCATGGCAGGCAGGCGCAGATAGAAAAAAAGGCCGCCCAGGGCGGCCAGTACCAGGCACAGGCCGCCCGTGGCGGCGTGTGCGTCAATCCAGGTCCAGAGCATGCGGCGGCATCACTCCCGGGCCA
This sequence comes from Delftia sp. JD2, assembly GCF_001682645.1. Classification (NCBI taxonomy): domain Bacteria; kingdom Pseudomonadati; phylum Pseudomonadota; class Betaproteobacteria; order Burkholderiales; family Comamonadaceae; genus Delftia; species Delftia sp. JD2. The sequence continues at coordinate 44,827 of NZ_LFJT01000012.1, read as the reverse complement.
GGGTGGGTACGCGGGAAGACTGGGGTTTGCGCAGCATCAGTCTTCGAGCAGGGCGCGCAGCATCCAGGCGGTCTGCTCGTGCACGGTCAGGCGCTGGGTCAGCAGGTCGGCCGTGGGTTCGTCGCTGGCCTTGTCGGCCAGGGGGAACAGGCTGCGCGCCGTGCGGGCCACGGCCTCGTGGCCGGCGACCAGGATGCGCACCATCTCCAGGGCCTTGGGCGGATCGTGGGGCACGTCGGCCAGGCTGGTGAGCTTGCCGAAGTCGGCATAGGAGCCCGGCGCGAAATGGCCCAGCGCACGGATGCGCTCGGCGATGGGGTCGACGGCGTTCCACAGCTCCGTGTACTGCCCCATGAACATGGTGTGCAGCGTGTTGAACATCGGGCCGGTGACGTTCCAGTGGAAATTGTGCGTGGTCAGATACAGCGTGTAGGTGTCGGCCAGCAGGGCCGACAGGCCCTTGGCGATGGCCGCGCGGTCCTTGTCGCTAATGCCGATATGGATGGCGGAGGAGCGCACGGACGCCGGTGCCACGTCGGCCAGTGCGGCCTTTGCAGGCTGCACTGCCTTGTCCGCCTTGTCGGCCTGCACGGCCTCTGGCTTCTTTGCACCGGACTTGTCTTTGCTGGCATTTTTGGCCATGGGATCCCTTTCAGCTTCGTACAAACGGAAGATGCTCCCGGCAGGTCGCCCGGGAGCCAGTTGCAACGATAACGCAAGCGCAGCGGCCCCACAGGCCCGACTCGCGCGCCGGTGCGGTCATCAGGACAGGCGTTTGACGCCGGGCAAGGCGCAGGCGTAGACGGCGTTGCGCAGGGCGGCGATGGCCTCGTAGCGCGTGAAGCTGCGGCGCCAGGCCAGGACCACGCGGCGTGTCGGCGGGGCCGAGCCGTCGTCCTCGAGGATGGGCAGGTAGCGGATGTGCGGCTCGTCGGTCTTGCGGCGGCGCGCCGTGGTCTCCAGCGCATCGGCGGGCACGGACAGGCGCGGCACCAGGGTCACGCCCATGCCGGCGGCCACCATGTGCTTGATGGTCTCCAGCGACGAGCCTTCGAAGGTGCGGCGAATGCCTTCGGCATTGCTGGCATAGCGTGCGAACTCGGGGCAGACCTGGAGCACATGGTCGCGGAAGCAGTGGCCCGAGCCCAGCAGCAGCATGGTCTCGTTCTTGAGATCGCTGGTGGAGACATGGTCCTTCTGGGCCAGCGCATGGGTGCTGGGAACGGCGGCCATGAAGGGCTCGTCGTACAGCGGCGCCAGCGCCAGGCCGGTGTCGGGGAAGGGCTCGGCGACGATGGCGCAGTCGATCTCGCCGGTGCGCAGCATCTCCAGCAGCTTGATGGTGTAGTTCTCCTGCAGCATCAGCGGCATCTGCGGTGTGCGCATGATGGAGTTGCGCACCAGGTCCGGCAGCAGGTAGGGGCCGATGGTGTAGATCACACCCAGGGTGAGCACGCCGGACAGCGGGTCCTTGCCGCGCTTGGCGATTTCCTTGATCTCGGCGGCCTGCTCCAGCACGCTTTGCGCCTGACGGATGATCTCCTCGCCCAGCGACGTGACCGACACTTCGCCGGCACTGCGCTCGAAGAGCTTGACATCGAGCTCCTCCTCCAGCTTCTTGATCGCCACGGACAACGTGGGCTGGGACACATAACAGGCTTCGGCGGCGCGGCCAAAATGCTTTTCACGTGCCACGGCCACGATGTATTTGAGTTCGGTAAGTGTCATTGGCGAGCTGTGTCTGGGAGGGAGCCTCGGAAAATACGATGGTCTTACACCAAGAACCTGTGCCGGAACCTTTGTGCAATCAGGCCTTGCGGCCCGCTTGCCGGGGTGCTCCCCTCAAAAGTTCCTGCACAGGTTCTAGGATTTGTCCTAATTCGATTGTGCCAGTCCTCGTCCGCGCATGACCACTGCGCGCTCCCCGACCCGCCGGCTTTTTGTATTTATCCACCTAGTGCAACGGCCGGCGCATCCGGTCGCGTTGCTGCATGAGCTGGTCCATGCCTATCAATGCAGCCAGGCCTATGGCCACGATCACGGTAAAGACCGGAAGGTCCAGGGCGCTGATCACGGCAAAGCCTTGCGGCCTAGCATAACGCTGTGTCTCTGAAATGCATACGAAGTCCGCTGCGGCCATGCCGGTGTAGTGCATGGAACAGACCGCCGCGCCCATGACGGCGGCGGCCAGCGCACGCATGCCCGGCGAGCTGGTGCGAAACGACAGCCACAGCGCGGCGCTGGCCGCGGCCACGGCGATGCCCACGGACAGCAGCACGGTGGGAACGGACCAGACGATGAAGCCCGGAAAGCGCATGCCATACATGCCCAGGTAATGCATGAAGGCCACGCCCAGGCCCAGCAGGGTGCCCGCGCCCAGCACGCGCGCCCCGCTTTCGGGCCGCCGCGCGACAAAGGCCAGCGCCACCGAGGTGGCGGCAACGGCGGCGCACAGGGACAGCAGGGTTTCGACCATGGAGTAGCCCGAACCCATGCCCAGGTTCAGCGCCAGCATGCCCGTGAAATGCATGGACCACACGCCGATGCCGCCCAGCGCCGTGCCCGCCGCCAGCAGGTTCAGCCAGCTGATGCCCTCGCGTCCCCGGATGCGCTGCGCCGCAGTCAGGGCCACGAAGGAGCCCAATACGGCAATGCCATACGACAGGACCACCAGGCCCATGCGCCAGGAGGTCTCGACGATCTCATTCGCTTGAACGGCTTCATTCATGTTGGCAGCTCCTCATTCGCAGAAAAATGGGACAACACAAGAGTGATCGCGGCCGTCCTCCCCGTGGGGGAGGCTTGGCAGGCCATCCCCTCCCGGATGGAGCTACCCTGTTTTTTGTGACTCAATGTACCAAAAGGTCACAAATATTCAATGCCGTAACGGGACGGCGCTGTCACCGCCAGGACGTCATGAAGCGCTCCATTTCGATGGCTACAACGCGCGTGGAAACCATGTCTGGCGCGGGCTGCAGGCCTGTGGAAGATGACGTTGCCAGGCAGCGCCTGGACACGTAAAAATACGTAACACAGCCACCCAGCGAAAATGGAACGAGCCGATCAGGCCTTGAGGAATTCGGCCTTGCCGCCCAGCCAGCGGCCCACATGGCGCTGCGCCAGTTGCGGGTGCTGCTCCAGCATGCGCGGCGCCAGTTCGCGGGCCCAGTCGAGCAGCATCAGGTCCTGCTCCAGGTCGGCGAAGCGCAGCATGGGCGCACCCGATTGGCGCGCGCCCAGGAATTCCCCGGGGCCGCGGATCTCCAGGTCGCGCCGCGCGATCTCGAAGCCGTCATTGGTCTCGGCCATGGCGCGCAGCCGGTCCTTGGCCGTCTCGCCCAGGCGCCCGCTGTCCCCCACCGAATACAGCAGCACGCAGGCCGAGGCCGCCGCCCCCCGCCCCACGCGCCCGCGCAGCTGGTGCAACTGCGACAGGCCGAAGCGCTCCGCATGCTCGATGACCATGAGCGAGGCGTTGGGCACGTCCACGCCCACTTCGATCACCGTGGTGGAGACCAGCACGCCCATGACCCCGGCGGAGAACAGCTCCATCACGGCCTTCTTCTCGGCCGTGGGCATGCGCGAGTGCAGCAGGCCGACCATGACGCCGGGCAGCATCTCGCTCAGATAGGCATGGGTGGCCGTGGCGTTGGACAGGTCCAGCGCCTCGCTTTCCTCGATCAGCGGGCAGACCCAGTAGACCTGTCGCCCTTCCGCGACCTGGGCACCTATGCGCTCGATGACCTCGTCCTTGCGGCTGTCGGCAATGAGCTTGGTGACGATGGGCGTGCGGCCCGGCGGCAGCTCGTCGATGGTGGACACATCCAGGTCGGCGTAGTAGCTCATGGCCAGGGTGCGCGGGATGGGCGTGGCGCTCATCATCAGCAGATGGGGCTCCATGCCCGAGGCCGCGAGCTTCTGGCGCAGCGCCAGCCGCTGGGCCACGCCGAAGCGGTGCTGCTCGTCGATGACGGCCAGCGCCAGGTTCTTGAACTGCACCTGGTCCTGGATGACGGCGTGCGTGCCCACGACCAGGGCCGCCTCGCCGCTGTGGACCAGCTCCAGCATGGCGGTGCGTTCCTTCTTCTTCTGCGCGCCGGCCAGCCAGGCCACGCGCTTGCCCAGCGGGGCCAGCAGCGGCTCCAGCCAGCCGACCAGCTTGCCGAAATGCTGCTCGGCCAGGATTTCGGTGGGCGCCATCAGCGCGCACTGCCAGCCGGCCTCGATGCAGGCCACGGCCGACAGCGCCGCCACCACGGTCTTGCCCGATCCCACATCGCCCTGCAGCAGCCGGTGCATGGGCATGCGGCGCTCCATGTCGGCAAGGATCTCGGCCACCACGCGCTGCTGGGCGCCGGTCAGGCCAAAGGGCAATTGGTCCAGGAACTGGCGCGCCAGGCCCTGGGCGCTGTCCATGGGCTGGGCGCGCAGCACGGGTGCCCTGAGCCGCGCGCGTTCGCGCTTGGCCTCGTATTGGGACAGTTGCTGGGCCAGCAGCTCCTCGGCCTTCAGGCGCTGCCAGGCCGGGTGCGAATGGTCTTCCAGCGTGGCCAGGGCCACATCGGGCGTGGGGTGGTGCAGGAACTGCAGCGCATCGCGCAGGCTGAACAGCGGCGGCAGCCCGCCGTTGCCATGGAACTGCGCCACGGGCGGATGCTCGCCCTGGGGCAGGGTATCGGAGAGATCGGCGCGCAGCATGGCCGTGACCGCCGCGCGGCGGATGTAGGCCTGGGGCAGGCCCGCCACCGTGGGATAGACGGGCGTGAGCGCCGTGGGCAGGTCGCCGCCCGCCGCGCGAAACGCCGGGTGCAGCATCTGCCGGCCCCAGAAGCCGCCCTTGACCTCGCCGCGGATGCGCAGCCGCGCGCCCACGGACAGGGTTTTCTGGTGCGAGGGGTAGAAGCTGAAGAAGGTCAGCACGCATTCGGCCGTGCCATCGTCCACCGTGACCTTGAGCATGCGGCGAGGGCGCAGTTGCACCTCGCTGTGGGTCACCGTGGCCTCGATCTGTACCGTATCGCCCTCGCGGGCATTGCGCAGCGCGGTGATGCGCGTCTCGTCCTCATAGCGCAGCGGCAGGTGCAGTGCCAGATCGATGTCGCGCACCAGGCCCATCTTCTGCAGCGCCTTCTGCGCGGCGCTGGCTGCGGGCTTGGCGGGCGCTGCGGGCTTGTCTCCTGCCTTGCCGCCCTTGCCTGCGGCCTTTCCCTTGCCGGCACGCGCGGCCTTGCCGCCGGGGGCGTCGCGCCCCAGATCTGGGAAGGCAGAGGAGACGTTCAAGGGCATGGGCTATCCTGTTTCAGAGCATGCGCATGGACATGGGTGGGCATGCAGCATAGTGTATGAATATACAGGTGTAGGCAACACGCCACGTTCATGCCGGATGCCCTTGCCCAAAGCACCCTTGAGGCCCCGGGTCTCTGGGGAAGCCGCTACCATGCACGCTGACGTTACGTAGTGTTACCCCGCCACCGAATGCCATGTTGAAGCGTATCAATGTCCAGCATGTCACTCTGGGCATGTTCCTGCACGAGTTCTGCGGCTCCTGGATGGAGCATCCTTTTTGGCGAACCCGTTTCCTGCTCCGCTCCGAGGCCGACCTCCAGCGCCTGCGCTCCACCTCCATCCAGGAGGTCTGGATCGACGTGCGCAAGGGCCTGGACGTGGGTGTCCAGGTGCCTTGCCTGCGCTTTGACCCGCAGGACGAGCTTCGCCACCAGATCCCGGACAGCGCCCGCCCTGTCTCCGAGCAGAGCACGGCCCCCATTTCCACCGCTACCGAGCTGCGCCGCGCCGCCCAGACCTGCGTGCAGGCCAAGCAATTGCTCAGCCGCCTGTTCAGCGACGCGCGGCTGGGCCGGCCCGTGGACGCCACGGCCGCCGGGCAGCTGGTGGACGATGTGACGGCCTCCGTGGCGCGCAATCCCCACGCCCTGATCGGCCTGGCACGGCTGAAGACGGCCGACGACTACACCTACATGCACAGCCTGGCCGTGTGCGCGCTGATGGTGGCGCTGGCCAAGCGCATGGGCCTGGACGACCACAGCCTGCGCAAGGCCGGCATGGCCGGTCTCATGCACGACCTGGGCAAGACCGCGATCCCGGTCGCCGTGCTCAACAAGCCCGGGCCGCTGGACGATGCCGAATGGTCGCTGATGCGCGCCCACCCACGCCATGGCGAGCAGCTGCTGCGCCCGCTGGGCCTGGACGACGAGGTCATCGATGCCTGCCTGCACCACCACGAAAAGGTGGACGGCAGCGGCTACCCCGACGGACTGCAGCAGGGCGACATCGGCCTGCTGGCGCGCATGACGGCGATCTGCGATGTCTACGACGCCATCACCTCGGACCGGCCCTACAAGAAGGGCTGGCCGCCCTCGGAGGCGCTGCGGCGCATGGCCGAGTGGAGCCCCCGCCATTTCGACAAGCGGCTGTTCGAGCAGTTCGTGCAGACCGTGGGCATCTATCCGCTGGGCTCGCTGGTGCGCCTGCATTCGCAGCGCCTGGCCGTCGTGGTCGATGCCTCGCCGGGCAGCCTGCTGGCGCCGCGCGTCAAGGTGTTCTATTCGCTGCGCCAGGCCTGCCGCGTCACGCCCGAGATCGAGGACCTGTCCGAGAGCCAGGGCAACGACCGCATCATCGCGCGCGAGGACCCGGCGAACTGGGACTTCCCGGATCTGGAGACGCTGTGGCTGGAGTTCGAGCGCCAGCCCCAGACACAGGCCCAGATGGCCAAGTGACCGCCGCGAAATTCCGGGGATGACCCCAGGGTTTGCGACAATGGCGGACTTCCGTTCAACGAACTTGGAACGGGCCATGTCCGGCCCTCAAGCACTGCATGTCCTCCCTGTCCCGTGTGTTTTCGCTCAGCGATTTCGACTTCGAGCTTCCTGAGAACCTGATCGCCCAGCATCCTGCCGCCCAGCGCAGCGCCTCGCGCCTGCTCGACGGCCGCGACGATGCCACCCCGCCCACCGACCGCATCTTCCACGAGCTGCCCGACCTGCTGCAGCCCGGCGACCTGCTGGTGTTCAACGACACGCGCGTGCTCAAGGCGCGCATCTTCGGCGAGAAGGCCAGCGGCGGCCGGCTGGAGCTGCTGGTCGAGCGCGTGCTCGAAGGCAACGATGTCGTGGCCCACATGCGCGTCAGCAAGAAGCCCCTGCCCGGCTCGCGCATCCACCTGTGCGGCGGCAAGAACCGCGGCGGCTTCGACGCCGTGCTGCGCGGCCGCTGGCCCGACGAGAACGGCCCGCTGTTCCACCTGAGCTTCGAAGGCCCGCGCGGCGAGACGCCGCACGAACTGATGGAGCGCTTCGGCCACCTGCCGCTGCCGCCCTATATCGAGCGCCACCAGGACACAGGCAACGACCCCGACGCCGCCGAAGACAGCGAGCGCTACCAGACCGTCTTCGCGGCCCGCCCCGGCGCCGTGGCCGCGCCCACGGCCGCCCTGCACTTTGACGACGCCGTGCTGGCCCGCCTGGCCGAGCGCGGCATCGAGCGCGCCAGCGTCACGCTGCACGTGGGCGCCGGCACCTTCCAGCCCGTGAAGACCGAGAACCTGGCCGACCACCAGATGCACAGCGAGTGGTACGAGATCCCGCTGGCCACGCTGGCTGCGCTGGAACGCTGCCGCCAGCGCGGCGGCCGCGTCGTCGCCGTGGGCACGACCACGGTGCGCACGCTGGAGTCCTGGGCCCAGACAGGCCAGTTCTCAGGCGACACGCGCATCTTCATCACGCCCGGCTTCGAGTACCAGGTGGTCGATCTGCTGATCACCAACTTCCACCTGCCCAAGAGCACGCTGATGATGCTGGTCAGCGCCTTCGCGGGCTACGAGCAGGTGATGGCGCTGTACCGCCATGCGATTGCGCAGGAGTACCGCTTCTTCAGCTATGGCGATTCCATGCTGTTGAAGAAGAAAAGCACCCCCTGAGTCGCTTCGCGCCTTCCCCCGTTGCACGGCGCCTCTCTACCCGCTTCGCGGGGGAGGGGGGTCATACGGGCAGCCGGCGACACCCTCGCGGCGGGGCGGCGCGGCTGGCTTAGGCCCTTGCTTGGTGTCCCTCGCCTCAGGCCGCGCCAGGTTCAAGCGCCAAGCCCGAAACGCCGCATGTTCAACCAAAGTAATGGCAGAGCCTGCGGCCCTTGACCTCGTGCACGCTGACGGGGATGCCGTAGAGGCTGCTGAGGACCTCGTCCTGCACCACCTCGGCCGGCGTGCCCGCCACGGCCAGGCGGCCGTCCTTGAGCGCGATGATGTGGTCGGCGTAGCACGAGGCGAAGTTGATGTCGTGCAGCACCATGACCACGGTCTTGCCGCGCTCGGTGACGGCGCGGCGCAGCAGGCCCATCATGCTGACGGCGTGGGCCATGTCCAGGTTGTTCAGCGGCTCGTCCAGCAGGATGAAGGGCGTGTCCTGGCACAGCACCATGGCGATGTAGGCGCGCTGGCGCTGGCCGCCTGACAGTTCGTCGAGAAATCGCTCGGCCAGCGGCGTGAGCTGCAGGTACTCCAGCGCCTCGTCCACATGGCGCAGGTCTTCGGGGCCCAGCCGGCCCTTGCTGTGCGGAAAGCGGCCAAAGCCCACCAGGTCGCGCACCGTCAGGCGCAGCGTGCTCTGGTTGTCCTGGCGCAGGATGGCCATGATGCGCGCCAGCGCCTCGGTGGGCGTGGTGGCCACGTCGAGGCCAGCCACCCGCACCTTGCCCGCCGTGATGGGCATCAGGCGGCTGACCAGGGACAGCAGCGTGGACTTGCCCGCACCGTTGGGCCCGATGATGGCCGTCAGCGCCCGCTCGGGCACATCGAAATTGAGCTCCTGCAGCACTGCCGTGCCGCCATGGCGCTTGAGCAGATCACGCACCTCGATCATTGGGTCCCCTTGCGCATGAGCAGCAGGATGAAGACGATTCCACCCAGGAACTCCACCACGATGCTCAGCACGGTATTGAATTGAAAAAGCTGCTCCAGCAGCACCTGCCCGCCCATGAGCAGCACGCAGCCCCAGAGCACGGCCGCAGGCAGCACCCAGGCATGGCGGCGCGTGCCCATGGCGTGATAGGCCATGTTGCTGACCAGCAGGCCGAAGAAGATCACCGGGCCGACCAGGGCCGTGGACACGGCCACCATGCAGGCCACCACGGCGAGCAGCCGCAGCACGCGGCCCTCGTAGTCCAGGCCCAGGCTGACGGCGGCATCGCGCCCCAGCGAGATCACGTCCAGCACGCGGCGCTGGCGCCAGATCCAGGCGCTGCCCAGGGCGATCAGCAGCAGCGACGGCAGCAGCAGCTGCAGGTTCACCGCGTTGAAGTTGGCGAACATGCGGTCCTGCAGCGCCGTGAACTCATTGGGATCGAGCACGCGCATGGCCAGCCCGGCCAGGCTGCGAAAGAAGATGCCGCCCACCATGCCCACCAGCAGCATCAGGTGCAGGCTGCTGGCATGGCCCACGAACAGCCAGCGCATCAGCAGCACGCTGAAGCCCATCATCAGCACGATGTTGAGCGCATAGCGCCCGACCTCGCCCATGGCGGACACGCCCGCCGCGCCCAGCATCAGCACCATGGACGCCTGCACGAACAGGTACAGCGCATCCAGCCCCATGACGGAAGGCGTGAGGATGGTGTTGTGCGACACGGTCTGGAACACCACGGTGGACAGGCCGATGGCACAGGCCACCAGCGCCATGGTCAGCACCTTGGCGCCCCGGTGCTCCAGCACGAAGGCCCAGTCGGTCTTGACGCCCACGGTCATGAAGGCCAGCAGGCACAGCAGGGCCAGCGCGCCCAGCAGCGCCAGGCGCGCGCCATGGCCCCAGCTGCGCGCTGCAGGCTCATCGGAAGCAACGGATTGCGGCAGGCTGCTCATGCACGGTCCTTGCGGCGGCGCAGGATCAGCGCCAGGAACAGGGCACTGCCCAGCACGCCCAGCACGGTGCCCACGGGGATTTCATAGGGAGCGATCAGCAGCCGCCCGACCAGGTCGCACAGCACGGTCAGGCCCGCGCCGATCAGCGCCACCCACAGCACGCTGCGGCGCACGTTGTCGCCCAGGACCAGGCGCACCACGTTGGGCACGATCAAGCCCACGAAGGGCAGGCTGCCGGCCGTGACCACCACGGCCGAAGTGGCCACGGCCACCACCACCAGCCCCTGCCACACCAGGCGCCGGTAGTTCAGGCCCAGGTTGGTGGCAAAGCTCTCGCCCAGGCCCGCCACGGTGAAACGGTCGGCCGCCAGGCAGGCCAGGGCCGTGACGCCCAGCGACAGCCACAGCAACTCGTAGCGGCCCTGAACCACCAGCGAGAAATCGCCGTTGGACCAGGACTTGAGCGCCTGCATCATGTCGAACTGCAGCGCCAGAAAGCTGGCGGCTGCCTCCAGCACGCCGGCCAGCACCAGGCCGACCAGGGGCACCATCCACGACGAGCGCAGCCGGATGCGCGAGAGCACGGCCAGGAACAGCGCCGTGCCCAGCAGCGCCGCCACGGCCGAGATGCCCATCTTGGCCATCACCGGCCAATGCGGCACCCAGAGGAACGCGGCCAGCATGCCCAGGCTGGCCGACTCCACCGTGCCCACGGTGGAAGGCTCCACGAAATGGTTGCGCGCCAGCATCTGCATGAGCAGTCCGCAGACCGCCATTGATGCGCCGGCCAGCACCAGGGCCAGCGTGCGCGGCACGCGGCTGTACACCAGCACCTGGCTGGCCAGGTCGTCCTCGCTGCGCGACCACAGCACGCTCCAGTGCATGTCGCCCGCGCCCACCATCAGGCTGGCCAGCGACAGCGCCAGCAACAGGCCCAACGCGAAAAGCCAGGCAAGGGCCTGGCGCGATGGGCGTGACATGGGCGCGGCGTGCGCGGTGGCGACAGGCGGGCTCAACGCTTTGAGGTCATGTGCGGGTGAAGGCATCCGACAGTTGCTGGATATTGGCCTTCAGCGCGCCCGGCCCGGCGTTGGACAGGGTGTACCAGTTGGCTGCGTTCAGATAGACCACCTGCTTGCCGCGCCAGGCCTTGGTGGCACGCACCAGCGGGTTGTCCAGCAGTTGCTGGGCGGTCTTGCCATCCTGGCCGATGGCCACGTCGCGGTCGATGACGAACAGCCAGTCGGGATTGGTCTTGAGCAGGAACTCGAAGGAGACCACCTGCCCATGGCGCGCCACCGTCAGGTTGTCGATGGCCGGCTTCACGCCGAACACATCGTGCAGCATGCCGAAGCGCGAACCCGGCCCATAGGCACTGAGCTTGCCGCCCGAGGTCAGCAGCACCAGCCCCTTGCCGGCGTCCTGCGCCTTGCCATGCAGTGCGGTGATGGCCTGCTCCACGGACCGGACCTCGGCCTCGGCCTTGTCCTGCAGGCCGTAGACGGCGCCCAGCGTGCGGATGTTGCGGTAGATGTCGGCCATCTGGTGCTGGTCGCTGACACTGAGGTCCAGCACGGGCGCGAAGCGCGACAGCTCCTTGTACTTGGCCTCGGAGCGGCCGCCCACGATGATGAGGTCGGGCGACAGCGCCTTGATGGATTCGTAGTCAGGCTCGAACAGGCTGCCGATGCGTGCGTATTTCGCATCGGCATAGCGGGCCAGCAGCGGCGGCATCTTGAACTCGGGCACTCCCCGCACCTCGCCGCCCAGCGCCTGCAGCGTGTCCAGCGCCGCCAGCTCGAACACCAGCACGCGCACGGGCTTGAAGGGCACCTGGATCTCGCCCTTGGCATGCGGCACGGTCACGGTCTTGCCAACCGCTGCCGTCTGGGCATGGGACATCTGCGCCGCCAGCGGCAGCGTGACCAGCACGCCCAGGCCCTGGCCCATCTTCGCCAGGATCCGGCGACGGGAATGATTTGCATTCATGGTGTTCATCTTTACAGTGATTGCTGTATTGCCAGGAAGTTCAAACATTGGCCTTTGCAGCATCAGGGAAGTGCCGGCGTGCCGTCCGGCATGCGCTCGCAGGCCGGCAGGCCCTGGGCAAAGCGCCCGGGGTTGAGCAGGGCCACCAGGCCGCAGGCCAGCGAGCCCTGCCACTGCAGGTAGTCATGGCTGGTCTCGTGCTCGGCCTGGGTGACTTCGTAGCCCTTGGCGCGCAGCACATCGGCCAGGTGGCGGTTGGTTTCCAGGATGCCGTCCTGCCCGCCGCGTGCGCGCTCGTAGCGGCCCGCATCCAGATAAAAGCGCACGGGCTGGCGCGGCTCCTGGGCATAGCGGCGCTGCACCCAGCCCGGCACCTCGCCGGCCGGCGACCACCAGAACGATCCCGACATGCTCAGCACGTTGCCAAACCAGCGCGCATTGACCAGGCCCGCATAGGCCGAGGCCAGGCCGCCAAAGCTGGAGCCACCGATCACCGTGCGCGCCGCCGGCTGGCCCAGGCCCCGTTCACCCACCCAGGGCATCAGCTCCTCATCCAGAAAGCGTGCGAAGGCGGTGTTGGGCGGCAACTCCCTGCCGCGCGCCTGCGGGCTGGCGTTGTCCACCAGCACCACGGCCGTGGGCGGGATCAGGCCGTCGGCCATGAGGTTGTCGATGAGGGTGGGCGTGGACACCTGCTTCGCATAGGCGTTGCCGTCGAACAGCACCAGCAGCGCCTCGGGCGCCTGGCCGCCCGCCGGGCGGTAGGTCCAGACATCGCGGCTGTTGCCCAGCACGCGGCTGGACAGGCGGTGCTGCACCAGCGCCCCCTGGGCCACGCCCGCGCGTGGCGCCACCCAGGGCTGGGGTGGGGCCTTGGGCAGCTCCAGCACGGAGGCGCCCTGGAAGGCGTCGATGAAGCCCCCCTCGGGGGGCTGCGGAAACACCTTGGGATTGAGCGGATCGCGCTGCGCCGTGGCCAGCAGGGCGCGGCGCTGCTCCATGGCCGAGCCTGCGATCAGCGGCACATCGGGCGCCAGGCGGTAACTGAGCCGCGCGTTGTCGGCCATGCGGAAGCTGGCCCACCAGACATCGCTGCCGGGCAGATGCTGCAGCGGATCATGGTTGCCGGCCGGGCTGCCGAACAGGCGAACCCCCTGCATGCCGGCGCGCGGCTGGCCACGCCACAGGAAGGTGACCAGGGACTGGCCGCCGGGCAGCGGCTCCACCATCGGCGCGCCCTCCTCCTGCACGCGCCGCCAGAAGGCGTCTGCCGCCACGCCCGAACCCGCGCCGCGCTGGATGGCCTGCGCCAGGGCCTGCAGGCGTGGGCTTTCCAGCGCAGGCCGCTCCAGGGCCTGCACAGCCTTGGCGCCCAACGGCGCAAGACTGGAGGTCAACCGCAGCGCAAAGCGGCCGGCTGCGGATTTCACCTCGCCGGCCATCAGCGCGTCCGTTGCGATGTGGCGCGCCACCAGCCTTTGCCTGCCGGCCCCCTCCGTGACCCACATCAGCGACTGCGCACCGCCATCGGGCCGCGCCAGGCGGCGCAGGTGCCGGCCCTGGGCATCCTCCAGGTCCAGGGCCACGCCCTGCCCTTCGAATTCACCCTGGACCACGTGGCCGGCGGGCAGATCGACGCGCCAGGACTCGCGCCCACCGGCAGCCAGGACCCCTGTGGCCGCCTGGCCCGGCGCCAGCGTGCCCGGCCGTGCGGCCAGGGCCTGCCGCGATGCGGCTGCCGTCATGTCTTCACCGGCATGGACGGCTGCGCCCAGCAGGCACAGCAGCGAGGCGGCCACGCACAGGCCTTGTCGTGCAGCTTGCGCCATGGCGTCAGAAGTCCACCGTGGCCGAGACACGCACCGTGCGCGGGCCGCCCGTGGTGGCGAAGTTGTCGTTGAAGCTGCCGGCCCAGTAGGACTTGTCGAACAGGTTCTCCACCGTGGCGCGGAAGGTGACGGGTTTGGCCGCGATGCGGGTGGCATAGCGCGCGCCCACGTCCACGCGGGTCCAGCTGGGCATCTTCAGCGTGTTGGCCGAATTCACCCACTGGGCGCCCGTGTAGATCAGGCGACCGGTGAGCGTGGCGCCCGGCAGCGCGGGCACGTCCCATTCGCCGCCCAGGTTGGCCGTCCAGCGCGGCACGCCGTAGACGCCGAAGCCATCGCGCGCGCCGCCCTGCGTCTTGCTCTGGATGGCCTGGGTGTAGGCCAGGCCGCCCAGCACGCGCGTGCCGCGCAGCGGCTCGCCGAAGACATTCCACTCCAGGCCCCGGTTGCGCTGCTCGCCATCCATCAGCAGGCGGTTGGTCGCGGTCTCCACCACGGACGAGGGCCGCTCGATCTGGAACAGCGAGACCGTCTGCGTGAAATCACCCGTGCGCCACTTGGCACCGATCTCGAACTGCTTGGTCTTGTAGGGCGCGAACACTTCGCCGGCATTGGCATAGGTGGCGCCGACGATGGAGCCCGCGCTCAGGCCCTGCACATGGTTGGCGTACAGCGAGACCGCATCGCCCCAGGGCTTGACCACCAGGCCCAGCGCGGGCGAGACGGCCTGCTCGTTGTAGCCCGCCATCTTCTGGTTCACGCGCTGCAGGCGTGCGCCCACGGTCAGTTGCACGGCATCGCCGCCCCAGCTCAGCGTGTCGGCCAGGGCCAGGCTGCTGAGCACGTCGTCGCGCTCCTGCTTGATGGCGCCGTAGGGGCCGGCCAGCGTGATGGGCGCGGGGTTGTAGATGTTGGTGATGTAGCTGGCGCTGGTGGCCACGGCCGCGCGCCCGCCCTTCTGGTTCATCCAGTTCAGGGAGGCCACCAGCAGGTGGTTCACGCCGCCCGTGCGCAGGCGCCCGCGCACGCCGAACTCGGCCGCGGTGCTGTCGGTATAGCCGTACTGGTTGTAGGTCTGGCCCACGGCCGAGCCGTCGCCCTGGGCGCGCAGCACCACGCGCGTGCCGTTGAGCATGCCGTCGTAGGCATGCTGCGCCGTGCCTGCGGAGCCGAACAGCGTCCAGTCCGCGCCCAGGTCCACCGAGCCGCGCAGCATCAGCGCATCGCTTTGCTGCTTGGCGTGTATGCCGGGGAACAGGTTGGTCGTGGCGTCGGGCGCCGCGATGACCTGCTTGAGGTTCTGCATGCTGACCATCATCGGGCTGCCATCGCGGATGGTGGAGCGGTAGCTGTAGGCATCCAGCCCCAGCGTGAATCCGTCGCCCTGGTAGTCCAGCGCCAGCGCGCCCAGGCCATGGCGGCGGTTCTGGCCGTCGATCTCGGTGTCGCCGCTCGAGGTGCTGCCGTTGACGCGTATGCCCAGGCGGCGCTCGGGGCCGAAGCGGCGCGAGACATCGGCCTGCAGGCCCAGCTGCGAGCCGCTGCTGAACATGGTGGTCACGCGCGTGAGATCCTGGGCCAGCGGGCGCTTGGTCACCAGGTTGATGGTGCCGCCCACGGCGCCGCCGGGCGTCATGCCGCTCATCAGCGCACCGGGGCCCTTGAGCACCTCCACGCGCTCGATCATCTCGACGGGCACGTGGCCGTCGGGCGCCAGGCCATACAGGCCGTTGAAGCCCAGCTCCGAGGCATTCACACCCAGGCCGCGGATGGTGAAGTTCTCGTAGGCATGGCCGGTGTTGGTGGTGAAGCGCACCGAAGGATCGTTTTCCAGCACCGACATCAGCGTGGCCGCGTTCTGGTTGGCAATGCCTTCGGCCGTGTAGGAGGTGATGTTGAACGGCGTGTCCATCACATCGCGCTGGCCCAGCACGCCCAGGCCCGCACCCTTGGCCACCTGGCCGCCCGGGGCCACCGTGGGAAGGGTCTGGGGATCGGTGGTGCCGCGCACCGTGACCTCGCCCAGCTCGGCGTCAGCGGCCCAGGCGCCCGCGGGCAGCGCCGCGGCAGCCACCATGGCGCAGACACGGGCGATGGTGCCCAGGCGGTGGAGCGTGCAAACAGGGGTGCAAACAGGGGTGAAGGGGCTGACGGCGCCTGCGCGCGGCAGGCCGATGCGGGTACGGGAAGACATCCGGGAGGGCTTTCGAGACGGAAGGAAATGCGCCGCATTTAGCCCGGAGCCACTCGGACACACTCGGACACAGGCCGGATACGGCATCTGCCCGAATTATAGAAAATGAGAATTATTCTTATTAAGAAAGCAGCAACAACGCACCGCGCGCAAACATGGGCGCACGGCCAGCAAACAATCGCGTTGAAAACAGTGGGGGCCAGGCAACAGGCGGCCCGGCCTCAGCGACGCCAGCGGCCACTAGAAGGTGTCGCCGCGCTCCATGGCGCGGCGGTGGCGCTGCACGAATTCCTGGTAGGTGTCGATGCCGCGCAGCTGCAAGATGGCATTGCGCACGGCGGCCTCGACCAGCACGGCGATGTTGCGGCCCGCCACCACCTGGATCACCACCTTGCGCACGGGCACGCCGAGCACATCCTGCGTCAGCGGCTCGGCCGGCAGGCGCTCGTACTCGCGCTCCATGGTTTCCTTGCGCACCAGGTGCACGATGAGCTTGAGGCGCATCTTGCGGCGCACGGCCGTCTCGCCAAAGATGGCGCGGATGTCCAGCAGGCCGATGCCGCGCACCTCCAGCAGGTTCTGCAGCAGCTCGGGGCACTTGCCCTCGATCGTGGTCTGGTTGATGCGATACAGGTCCACGGCATCGTCGGCCACCAGGCCGTTGCCGCGCGTCACCAGTTCCAGCCCCAGCTCGCTCTTGCCCAGGCCCGACTCGCCCGTGATCAGCACCCCCATGCCCAGGATGTCCATGAACACGCCGTGCATGGTGGTGCGGTCGGCGAAATGCTTGGCCAGGTAGGCGCGCAGCACATCGATCACGAAGGCCGACTGCTCGCGCGTGGAGAACATGGGAATGTGGGCGCGCTCGCACATGGACAGCAGCGCCTCGGGCGCCGTCTGCCCGTCGGCCAGCACCAGCACGGGCGGCTCCAGCGTGACGATGCGTGCCACGCGGCGCTGGCAGTCCTGCGGCGTGGCATTGCTCAGATAGGCGATCTCGCGCTCGCCCAGCACCTGCAGCCGGTAGGGATGGATGTAGTTCAGGTAGCCGACGAGGTCCGCGCCGGAGCGCGCCGAGCGCACGGCCATCTCGTCGAAACGGCGCTCCGAGGCTCCCAGGCCCGCCACCCACTCCCAGCGCAGGCTGGAGCGGAACTCCTCGAACAGGACATCGGCGCTGATGGCACTGGGTCTCATGGCAAGGCCCGTGAAAAAGGGAAGGAAAAAGTCTGGAAGACTAGACCAGGGGCGCAGCGGAGGACTGCCAGCCCGCAATCATTCCATGCAGCCGGGCCGCATCGGCGCAGGACTTCAGGCGCTCACGCAGCTGGCTGTCGCTGAGAAGCTCGGCGATTTCGGACAGGATTTCCAGATGCTTCTGGGTGGCCGCTTCGGGCACCAGCAGAAAGATCAGCAGGCCCACGGGCTGCTCATCGGGAGCATCGAAACCAATGGGATTGTCCAGCTGGAACACGGCCGCCATGGGAGCGGTCAGGCCCTTGATGCGCCCATGGGGAATGGCCACGCCGTGGCCGAGCCCCGTCGAGCCCAGGCGTTCGCGTGCAAACAGGCTGTCGGTGATGAGTGCGCGGGACAGGCCATGCAGGCTCTCGAAGAGCAGACCTGCTTCTTCGAAAGCGCGCTTTTTGCTGGTGACGTCGACGCTCACGAGCACTTGAGCGGCGGGCAGGATGGAGGCAAGACGGTTCATGGTTCGGGAAACAATTATGCACCGCAGTGCCGGAAACCGTGGGGAAACCCTGACCCCCATCAAAAACCGCCCCGAAGGGCGGTGGTCGTGCGTGGCTCATCAGCCACATAAGCGCAGGTATTGTAAGCGCCCGCACAGGGCAGACGCCTTACCTGTCACCCGACTGACGCCAAGGTCAGCCCAGCATCATCGAGTCGCTTGGCCGAACCATAGCGGCTGCCCTGCTGGCGGGTCTTGTAGCGCACCACCACGCGGTCCAGCTTGTCAGCCAGCGCATCGACGGCGGCGTAGAGATCGAAGTGAGAGGTCTCGACAAAAAGATCCTGGCCCTTGACGCGCAGCGTGCAACCGGCACGTTGGCGCTTTTCCTTCTCCTTTTGGTTATGAACGGTCAGCAAGACCTTTACATCCACCACCTGGTCAAAGTGTCGAAGAATGCGTTCGAGCTTGGCCATGACGTAACTGCGCAGCGAGGGAGTGACCTCCAGGTGATGCCCACTAATCGTCAGATTCATATCTAAACACTCCTTGCTCTGGATGAAAACAGCCCGGTCCACCGGGAGACGATCCGCCGGGACAGGTGCTTGCAGGCCGGAATGCGCATTCGTTTGCTTGCGAATCCACTATGCGCCGGGGTCTGCCCAAAAGCAACGCCGCAAGCCGATAGCGCAGGACGGTGCAGGGCCTTGGAGGCGGGTTTTGCGCGCCATGCAATTGGGCGCACAATCGGCGGGTTTGCCAGGCTGCGCCCCTGGGGTGGGGCTTGCCAAGGGCCGCCCGTCACCGTGAGGCGCCGTTGGTTAGAATCGCGCTCCTGCGCGTGCCGCTTGCAGCCATCCGGCCGCTGCAGCCTCTTTGCCAGATTGCCCCTTGCCTCACATGACCACCCAGTCCCGCCCCTCCGCCCTGCACACTTCCAACATTGCCTCGCTGCCGCTGCTCGCGCGCGGCAAGGTGCGCGACAACTATGCCGTGGGTGATGACCGCATCCTGATGGTGGCCTCGGACCGCCTGTCGGCCTTCGACGTGATCATGGGCGAGCCCATCCCCGGCAAGGGTGAGCTGCTGACGCAAATGGCGCTGTTCTGGTTCGACAAGCTCGGCCACATCTGCCCCAACCACCTGACCGGCGAAGCGCCCGAGTCCGTGGTCACGCCCGCCGAAGTGCCCCAGGTCACGGGCCGCTCCATGCTGGTCAAGCGCCTCAAGCCCGTGCTGATCGAGGCCGTGGTGCGCGGCTACCTGGCCGGCAGCGGCTGGAAGGAATACCAGGAATCGCGCTCGGTCTGCGGCGTGCCCCTGCCCGAAGGCCTGACCAACGCCGCCAAGCTGCCCGAGCCCATCTACACCCCGGCCGCCAAGGCCGAGATGGGCGACCATGACGAGAACATCACCTACGAGCGCACGGTGGAGATGGTCGGCGAGAAGCTGGCCTCCCAGATCCGCGATACGGCCATCCGCATCTACAAGGAAGCCGCCGCCATCGCCCTCGAAAAGGGCATGATCATTGCCGACACCAAGTTCGAATTCGGCCTGGACGAGAACGGCGAACTGGTGCTGATGGACGAAGTCCTCACGCCCGACAGCTCGCGCTACTGGCCCGTGGAGGGCTATGCCCAGGCCCTGGCCAATGGCGAGAACCCGCCCAGCTACGACAAGCAGTTCGTGCGCGACTGGCTGGAGCAGGCCCAGGTCAACGGCAAGCCCTGGGACAAGAAGGCTCCGGCCCCGCGCCTGCCCCAGGAAGTGACCGAGAAGACGGCCGCCAAGTACCGCGAAGCCCTGCAGCGCCTGACGGCCTGACGGCCCGCCGTAGCCCGGCCCCGCGCGCCTTCCCCGCAAAAGAGAGCTTCGGCTCTCTTTTTCGTTGCGGGCCTGCGTTTTTGCAGCCGGTCATGCCTGCGTCACCGACGCTGCCACAATGTTCGCTTCCTCTGACTTTTTCTGAAGGAGCAAGCACATGGCTGGCAAGAAGATTCTGATGATCTGTGGCGACTACTGCGAGGACTACGAAACCATGGTCCCCTTCCAGGCCCTGCAGGCCGTGGGACACACGGTGCATGCGGTCTGCCCCGACAAGAAGGCCGGGGACCACATCAAGACGGCCATCCATGATTTCGAGGGCGCGCAGACCTACAGCGAGAAGCCCGGCCACAACTTCACGCTCAACGCCAGCTTCGCCGACATCAAGCCCGAGCAGTACGACGCCCTGGTGATCCCCGGTGGACGCGGCCCCGAGTACCTGCGCAACTACGACGCCGTGCGCGCCGCCGTGCGCCACTTCTTCGACAACAACAAGCCCGTGGCCGCCGTCTGCCATGGCGCCCAGCTGCTGGCCGGCGCCGGCGTGCTCAAGGGCCGCACCTGCTCGGCCTACCCGGCCTGCCGTGCCGAGGTCGAACTGGCCGGCGGCACCTACGCCGACATCGGCGTGGACCAGGCGCATACCGAAGGCAACCTGGTCAGCGCCCCCGCCTGGCCCGCACACCCGGCCTGGATCGCCCAGTTCCTGACGCTCCTGGGCACGCGCATCAGCCACGGCTGAGCACGCAGCGCCCGTTGGAGCCGGGCGGCTCAACCGCCCCAGCGCACCAGCACGATGCCGCCGAAGACCAGGGCCGAGGCCAGCATGCGCACGCGGCCCAGGCGCTCGCGCATCAGCCAGGCGGCAATCCAGCCCGCAAACAGCACGCTGCTTTCACGCAGCGCAGACACCAGCCCCATGGGCGCCTGCGACAGCGCCCAGGTCGCCATCCAGCTGGCACTCAGCTGCATGGCGGCGGCCAGGGCGCACAGGCGCCAGGTGCGGGCATCGGCGCGCAGCACGGCAGGACCGCGCCGCCAGGCGACGATCAGCACCGTGGCCAGGCCATCGCCCAGCGTGAGCAGGGCCGCATAGAACAGCGCGGAGCCGGATGCGCGCGCCCCCAGCCCGTCGATGACCGTATAGCAGGCAATCATGGCGCCCGTGGCCAGCGCATAGCCGCTGCCGCCATAACCGCTGGCCGCGCCGCTGCGCACCGACAGCGCCAGCACGCCCAGCGACAGGCACAGCACGCCGGCCAGCCCGGTCGCGCCCGGCCACTCACCGGCCAGCAGCGCCGCGCCCAGCGTGACGAACAGTGGCGCACTGCCCCGCGCCACCGGGTAGACCACGCCGAACTCGCCATGCTGGTAAGCGCGCGGCAGCACGAAGTGATAGACGGTGTGCACGGCCACCGAAGCCGCCAGCCACCACCACACCGATGCGTCCCACAACCCCGCCGCGCGCCAGTCCAGCCAGGGCAGCACCAGCAGCGACCACAGGCTGGCCAGCCCCGTGGTCAGCGCCATGGCGACCATCTTGTCGCCGCCCAGCTTGATGGCGCTGTTCCATCCCGCATTCATCAGCGCGGCCCCCAGGGCCGCGGCCAGCACCGCATTGCTCAATTCCATTCCATGGCCTCGTTCTTGATACGGGACGGGATGATGGATTCGCATCCAGATTAGATAAAGTCGAATCTTCGGAACCTCATCTTCAGGAAACCTGATGCGACGCCTGAACCTTGACCAGCTCCAGACCCTGGTGGCCGTGGCCGACCTGGGCACGCTGGCTGCCGCCGCCCAGGCCCTTCACCTGTCGCCGCCCGCCGTCAGCCTGCACATCCAGGAGCTGGAAGCGCGCCTGGACACCCCCCTGCTGGTGCGCGGCAAGCGCCAGGCGCAGCTGACGCCCGCAGGCGCTCTGCTGGCCGAAGGCGGACGCCGCCTGCTGGCCGACAGCGAATCCCTGCTGCGCCAGGTGCGCAAGCGTGCCGAGGGCTTTGGCGCCAGCGTGCGCATAGGCGCCTCGGCCGGCGTCAGCCCCCTGCTTTTGCCCGAACTGCTGCAATGGCTGGCCGAGCACGCGCCCGGCGTGGAACTGCGCCTGGAAGTCGTGAGTTCCGCCCAGGCCATGCAGCGCCTGGCGACTGGCCACCTGGACCTGGCCCTGGTCGGGCTGCCCCAGCCCGTGCCTTCCGGCCTGGAAATGCGCGCCTGGCGCAACGACCCCATGGAGCTGTTTGCCCCGCCGCAGATGCCGCTGCCCGACCAGATCACGCCCGAATGGCTCAACGCCCAGCCCTGGATAGGCTTTGCCGCCGGCACCCAGATGCACCGCCTGCTGTCCCAATGGTTCGCCCAGGCGGGCCTGCTGCCCCAGCCACGCATGGAAATGAGCTTTCCCGAAGGCATACGCGCCCTGGTCGCCGCAGGCCACGGCCCCACGGTCCTGCCGCGCGAGGAGCCAATGGACGCCGTCAGCCGCACGCTGCAGCAGCGCGGACTCAGCCCCGCCCTGACACGCCCGCTGGGCCTGGCCTGCCGCAGCGCCGCGCAACAAGACCCGGCCGTGCAGGCCGTGGTGCGCGGGTTGATGCGATTTGCCGATCCCGTACGGCAGTAGGCGCTACAGCCCGGCCTCCTGCAGCACCCACGCACGCAGCGCCTCGATGGCCGGCTGGCCCTGGCTGCGTTGGGGGTAAAGCAGGTGGTAGGCGTAGGCCGGTCCCAGGCCCACGGCGATGTCGAACAGGCGCACCAGGCGGCCGCGGGCCAGGTCTTCGGCCACCAGGTCCTGCTCGACCAGACCCACGGCGCCACCGTCCAGCACGGCCTGCACGACATGGCTGGAGTCGGTGAAGGCGATGCAGCGGCCTGCGTCCAGGCCCTCCACGCCGGCCGCCGCCATCCACATCGGCCAGTTCGGCCAGACCTGGCCGTCCACCCGGCAATCGACATGGCATAGCGTGTGCGCCAGCAGGTCAACGGGCCGGGCCAGCGGCGGGCCGGACTGCAGCAGGGTCGGGCTGCAGACGGGGATCACCCTGGCATCGAACAGGCGCACCGCCAGGGTGTGCGGATCACGGCCGGTGCCGAAGCGGATGGCCACGTCGATGTCATCGGCGTCGAAGTCGCGCACCTCGTCGCAGATGTCGAAGCTCAGTTCGATCTGCGGATGCGCAGCGCGAAAGCGCGGCAGCCGGGGCAGCAGCCACTGCGTGGCAAAGCGCGCGCCCAGCGACAGGCGCAGCCGCGTCTCGCCCCGGGCCAGCTGGCGCGCCCGGCCGGTGGCGCGCCGCAGCAGGCCCAGCGCCTCGGCCGTGGCCTCCAGCAGCACGCTGCCTGCGGGCGTGAGCTGCATGCTGCGGCTGTTGCGCGTGAAGAGGACGAGGCCCAGCTGTTCCTCCATCTCCTTGATCTGGTGGCTGACCGCCGCCGGGGTCAGCCCCAGTTCGTCGGCCGCGCGCGTGAAGTTCAGGTGGCGCCCTGCAGCCTCGAAGCTGCGCAGGGCGCGCGTGCCGGGTGGAAGCTGGCGCATGGATCTTCAAATTTTTCTTGATAAAGCCCCGAATACTACTTGCTTCCTCTTTTGGGACCGCCATCGAACAATCAAGAAAACTTGATGGATGAACCCATGGAAACCGCCTCTTTTTTCACCAGCCTTATCGATGGGCAGCCCGCTACGGCGGCCGAACTCGCCGCCCTGGCCTTTGCCGGCCATGCCCATTTCACGGCCATGCAGGTGCGCGGCGGCAGGCTGCGCGGGCTGGACCTGCATCTGCAGCGTCTGCGCCAGGCCTCGCTGGAGCTGTACGGCCAGGCCTTGTCCGATGACCATGTCCAGGCGCAGCTGCGGGCGGCGCTTGCCAACGGCCCGCAGGATGTGTCGCTGACCGCCACGGTGTACTCGCCTGCCGGGGAATTCACGGCCGCCGATGCGCGGCCGCGCATGCTGGTGCGCACCTCGGCACCCGCCTCGGGCCCCGCCGGGCCCTTGAGCCTGGCGCTGTTCGAGCATGAGCGCATGCTGCCCCACCTCAAGCATGTGGGCGAGGTGGCCAAGACGCATCTGCTGCGCCGCGCCGTGGCCCAGGGCTTTGACGACGCCGCCTTTGCCGACCGTCACGGCCGCATTGGCGAGGCCACCATCTGGAACCTGGCCTTCTGGGATGGAGATGCCGTGGTCTGGCCGCGCGCCCAAGTGCTGCCGGGCACGACCGAGTCCATGCTGCGGCGCCAGTTGCAGCGCCTGGGCGTGGCGCAGCGCCAGGCCGTGCTGACCCGGGCCGACCTGCCATCCCTGGCCGGCGCCGTGGTGATGAATTCGTGGTCCCCGGGCATTCCGGTCAGGCGCCTGGCCGATGTGCATCTGCCCGATGCGCCCGGCTTCGTGCAGTTGCTGCACCGCGCGCATGCGGCCGAGGAACCGGTTGCACCCTGAGTCCTCGCCATGAAAAAAGGGAGCCGCAAGGCTCCCCGTCTCTTCACCCGTGCAGCGCCGGTCTCAGTTCAGCGCCATGCTGAGCTTGCGGCGGTAGCTGTTGACCAGTTGCGTGGCTTCGTCCTGCTCGGCGCCAGCCTTGCCCAGCAGCTCGATGCCGCCGCTGCTCTTGCCGGGGATGGCGTCCTGCTTCTTGGGCTTCGGGGGCGTGAGCAGCTCCAGGATGCCCACGTAGAGCTTGCGCGCGGCCTGGCCGTTCCAATCCTTGTCGCGCATGATGATTTCCAGCAGTTCGTCCATGCTGGCTGCCCATTGGCCTTCGGCGGCCAGGGCCCGGGCCTTGCCGAAGCGGGTGTCGAAGTCGCGCTTGTTCTGCGCGATGACGGCGTCGAACTGCGCAAACTCCCAGTTGCCACGCTCGTCGTTGTGCACGAACAGCATGCACTGCAGCCACTGGTTGAGCGCCTCGAAGCGCGTGGCCTGGGGAATGCGCTTGAGCGGCTCGGCCAGCAG
The DNA here is from genome assembly GCF_001682645.1 of Delftia sp. JD2. Classification (NCBI taxonomy): domain Bacteria; kingdom Pseudomonadati; phylum Pseudomonadota; class Betaproteobacteria; order Burkholderiales; family Comamonadaceae; genus Delftia; species Delftia sp. JD2. The sequence continues at coordinate 20,473 of NZ_LFJT01000012.1, read as the reverse complement.
GGCACCGGCCTCTTCGTAGCCGCCCGTGGCGATCAGCAGGCGCACGTAGTCGAAGCGCGCATCGTCGTTGGCCGGGTCGGCGGCCAGGGCGTCGGCCAGCTTTTGCAGGGCGGCCTGGGTGTCGCCGGCTTCCAGCAACTGGTGGGCCTCGTCGGCTTCGGCCTCGGCGGCCAGCTCGCCTTCGGAGGGCAGGTGCTTGTCGAGGAACTCGCGCAGCTTGCCTTCGGGCTGGGCGCCCATGAAGCCGTCCACGGGGCGGCCGCCCATCATCAGAATGCAGGTCGGGATGGAGCGGATGCCGAACATGCCGGCCAGTTGCTGCTCCTGGTCGGAGTCGATCTTGACCAGCTTGAAGCGGCCTTCGTAGGCCACTTCGAGCTTTTCCAGGATGGGGCCCAGCGTCTTGCACGGGCCGCACCAGGGCGCCCAGAAGTCGACGAGCACCGGCACCTGCATGGAGGCGGCGACTACTTCGGCTTCGAAATTCTCAATGGTGACATCAATCATGTGATCAGACCCTGTGGCAAGGCGCGCGGCCAGGGCGCGCGGACTGTGGCGGTTCGGATTTCGGCGGCCGAATGCCTCCGATGCGGACCGTGTGATTCTCCAGCAATTCCAAGGCCCAGGGCGTGAACGCCATGGGCGGCAGCCACCCCAGATGGGAGCAGGCTGCGCGCATTTCAAGCCGCCCGGCCGAGGGCGCGGCGTGGCAGCGCTGGGCTATATTGGCGCGCTGTGCCGCCATTGCGGCCTGCCATCAACGCAATGAGGGAGGGCTCGCCTTGATCAAGGTTTCGCAGCTGGTGTTCGAGTACCCCGGCCACCGCGCGCTCGATGGCGTCAGCGTCCATATCGCCGCAGGCACCGTCACGGCCCTGGTGGGGCCCAACGGCGCCGGCAAATCCACGCTGATGCGCTGCATCGCCGGGCTGGACCAGCCGCTGTCGGGCCAGGTCGAGGTGCATGGCATTGCCGTGCAGGAGCAGCCCCGCGAAGTGCACCGGCACCTGGGCTATCTGTCGGATTTCTTCGGCCTCTATGACCGCCTGAGCGTGCGGCGCTGCCTGCAGTACGCGGCCCTGTCCATGGGCGTGCCCCCGTCCGAGGCGCCCCAGCGCGTGGCGCACGTGGCCGGGCAGCTGGGCCTGGCCGATCTGCTGGAGCGCCTGCCCACCGAGCTGTCTCGCGGCCAGCGCCAGCGCGTGGCCATCGGCCAGGCCATCGTCCACCAGCCGCGCGTGCTGCTGCTGGACGAGCCGGCCAGCGGCCTGGACCCCGAGGCCCGCGCCAGCCTGTCCCAGCTGATGCGGGCGCTGCAGGCCCAGGGCATGACCCTGATCGTCTCCAGCCACATCCTCAGCGAACTCGACGAGTACTGCACCCACATCCTGAGCCTGCGCGGCGGCCGCGTGGAAAGCCACGAGGCCCTGCACGGCGGCATCAAGGCACCTGCCGCCGGCGGCGATGTGCCGCTGGCGCTGTACGCGCTGGAGCTGGCACCGCCCCCGGGTGCCTCGGCCGGGTCGCTGGCACGGCAACTGCATCTGGTCCTTCCCGACACCCCCGTGCCGCAGCCCGATGACCAGGGCCTGGTCCATCTGCAGCTGTGGCTGCCCACGCCCCCACGCGAACGCGCCGATCTGCTGGCACGCCTGGTTGGCGCCGGCCTGCCCGTGGCCAGCCTGGCGCCTGTGCGCGAGCGCCTGCAGGACCGCTACGCGCGCGGCCTGCAGGCCGCAGCCCCCCTCACCCCTGCGGAGCAGCCATGACGCACAACCCCGAATTCCAGCGCCAGCTCTGGCTCAACTGGCGGCCCGCCCAACTGGGCTGGAGCCTGCTGCTCACCGCCTTGCTGCTGGCCACGCCAATGGTTCTGGTCCAGCCCAACGATCGCCTGCATGCCCTGCTGGTCGCCGCCCTGATCGGCATGTGGATCGCCGCGGCCGGCCTGGGCAGCGTGCTGGCCGGGCGCGGCCTCAACGAAGAGGCGCACCAGCACACCTGGGACTGGCAGCGCCTGTCGGCCTTGACGCCCTGGCAGATGGCCTGGGGCAAGCTGCTGGGCGCCCCGCTGGCGGCCTGGCTGTACATGCTGTGGTGCGCGCTGGCCGTGCTGGCCACCTCGGCGGGCCAGCCGGGCGGGCTGGCCTGGGGCGTGCACGCCGTGCTGCAGGCCGTGCTGTGGGGCCTGGCCCTGCAGGCCTGGAGCATGCACTCCGTGCTCATGGGCTGGGGGCCGAAGGAGCAGCCCGCGCGCCGCATCCGCTTCGTGCTGGTGCCGCTGCTGTTCGTGATGGTGCTGCCCGGCCCCATCCTGGGCCGGTTGACAGAACAGCTGGGCCGCGAGGAAGGCCGCCCTGTGCTGTGGTGGTCCGTGCCGCTGCACGGGCGCGGCGCCATCTACCTGTTCGGCGCCATCGCGCTGGGGCTGGGCCTGCTGGCCCTGTGGCGGCTGCTGTGCACGCGGCTGGATGTGCGCACCCTGCCCTGGGCCTGGCCGCTGGGCCTGTGCGTGGCGGGCCTGGCCTTTGGAGGCATGCACCTCGATGCAATGCAGTTGCAGGGCCCCGGCCCGGCCTCCTTCTTCGCTTGGACCACCGGGCTGGCGCTGGCGGGCACGGCCTATGTCTGCCTGCACGGCATGGACGAGGGCCTGCGCAGCTGGCGCCAGGTGCAGTGGTGCGTGCTGCAGGGGCGCTGGCGTGGCGCGCTCGAAGCGCTGCCGCTGTGGCCCGTGAGCTGGCTGCTGGCCGTGCTGGCCTGCGCGCTGTGGCTGCTGTGGCCTGCGGGCGGCCAGCCCATGGTGCCGGGCGCGGCCCAACTGGCGGCGCTGGCCACGGCGCAGTTGCTGCGCGATGCCGCGCTGGCCACGGGCTTTTCCCTGCTGGCCGGGCGCATCAAGTCGCCGCTGGCCGCGTTTGCCGTCACCTGGCTGCTGGTCAACATCGTGCTGCCGCTGCTGGCCTTTGGCCTGGCCGGGGCCGATGCCGCCGTGCTGGCCCAGCCGCTGGCAGCCGGCCTGACAAAGCCCGTCACCAGCGGAATGTGGCTGTCGCTGGCCGTGCAGGTGGGGCTGGCCCTGGCCTGGCTGGCCCATGTGTTTCGCCAGCGCGTGCTGGGTTTTGCGCGCGAGCAGCACACGGCTGTGCGGTGATTTGGCGCATGGATTACGCGAATTAGGACTAAAAAAGTAAAATCGCGGGTTCCACTAGGCCGGGCCGCAGGCGCCCTCACGACATGAACTCCATCCAGATCGGTGTGGTCATGGGCTCCAGCAGCGACTGGGAGACCATGCAGCACGCAGTTGCCATTCTTCAGCAATTTGGCATCGCCCATGAAGCCCAGGTCGTCTCGGCCCACCGCATGCCCGACGACATGTTCGCCTACGCCGAGGCCGCTGCCGGCCGTGGCCTGAAGGCCATCATCGCGGGTGCGGGGGGCGCTGCCCACCTGCCCGGCATGATTGCCGCCAAGACCGTGGTGCCCGTGCTCGGCGTGCCCGTGGCCAGCCGCCACCTGCAGGGCGTGGACTCGCTGCACTCCATCGTGCAGATGCCCAAGGGCGTGCCCGTGGCCACCTTTGCCATCGGCGCGGCCGGTGCGGCCAATGCGGCCCTCTTCGCCGTGGCCCTGCTGGCCAATGAGGACCCGGCCCTGCGTACCAGGCTCGAAGCCTTCCGCGCCGAGCAGACCGCCGCAGCGCGCGCGATGACGCTTCCCCCGGTGGCCGTATGAGCGCAGATGTGATCCTGCCGGGCGCCACGCTGGGCGTGCTGGGTGGCGGCCAGCTGGGCCGCATGTTCGTGCAATCGGCCCAGGCCATGGGCTATTTCACGGCCGTGCTCGACGCCGACCCGACCAGCCCTGCCGGCCTGGTCAGCCACCACCACATCCGTACCGGCTACGAAGACCCGCAGGGCCTGGCCGAACTGGCGCGCCTGTCGGCCGCCGTCACCACCGAATTCGAGAACGTGCCCGCCGCGGCGCTGAACCTGCTGGCCGCCCAGCGGCCGGTCTCGCCGGCTGGCTCGTCCGTAGCCATTGCCCAGGACCGCGCCCAGGAAAAGGCCCACTTCGTGCGCTGCGGCGTGCCCTGCGCGCCCTACGCGGTGATCGAGACGCCCGCCCAACTGGCGGCCGTGCACGCCAGCCTGCTGCCCGGCATCCTCAAGACCGCGCGCATGGGCTACGACGGCAAGGGCCAGGTGCGCGTGAAGAACGCCGCCGAGCTGGCCACCGCCTGGGAGCAACTGGGCCGCGTGGCCTGCGTGCTGGAAAAAATGCTGCCGCTGGCCCATGAATGCTCGGTCATCGTGGCGCGCGGCCGTGACGGCTCCATGGTCAACCTGCCCGTGCAGCGCAACCTGCATCGCGAAGGCATCCTCTCCGTCACCGAAGTCTACGAAGGCAACCTGCCACAGGCCCAGGTCGAGCAGGCGCTGGCCGCCGCACGTTCCGTGGCCGATGGCCTGGACTACGTGGGCGTTCTCTGCGTCGAATTCTTCGTGCTGCAGGACGGCATGCTCGTGGTCAACGAGATCGCGCCGCGCCCGCACAACAGCGGCCACTACAGCCAGAACGCCTGCGATGTCTCGCAGTTCGAGCTGCAGGTGCGCTGCATGACCGGCCTGCCGCTGACGCAGCCGCGCCAGCACAGCCCGTCCATCATGCTGAACCTGCTGGGCGACCTGTGGTTCAAGGACGGCGAACAGGCCAAGGCGCCGGCCTGGGACCAGGTCCTGGCCCTGCCCGGCTGCCACCTGCACCTGTACGGCAAGCACGACGCCAAGCGCGGCCGCAAGATGGGCCACCTGAACGTCACCGGCCCCTCGCCCGAGGCCGTGCGCTCCACCGCCCTGCAGGCCGCTGCCATCCTGGGTATAGAGCCGTTCTGAAGGCCCGCGCGATGATTCTTGATGGAACGCTGGCGGCCTCTGTCCAGGCCGCCGCGCAGGCGCTGCAGCGCGGCGAACTGCTGGGCCTGCCCACGGAAACCGTCTACGGCCTTGCGGCCGACGCCGACAACGACGCGGCCGTCGCGCAGATCTTCACCGCCAAGGGCAGGCCGCCCAATCACCCGCTCATCGTCCATGTGGCCGACAGCGGCGCCATCACGCGCTATGCACGCGAAGTGCCGCTGTTCGCACAGCAGCTGATCGACGCCTTCTGGCCCGGCCCGCTGACCCTCATCCTGCCGCGCCTGCCCCAGGCCGCCCGGGCCTCGACCGGCGGCCAGGACAGCGTGGGCTTGCGGTGCCCCTCCCACCCCGTCGCCCATGCCGTGCTGGCCGCCTGCCAGCAGCTGCAGCCGCCCGTCTGGGGCGTGTCGGCGCCCAGCGCCAACAAGTTCGGCCGCGTCAGCCCCACCACGGCGGCCCATGTGGCCGGCGAGTTCGGCGACACGCTGCTGGTGCTGGACGGCGGCGCCTGCGAAGTGGGCATTGAATCGACCATCGTGGACTGCACGCGCGGCGTGCCCGTGCTGCTGCGCCCCGGTGCCATCACGCGCGACGACATAGAACACGCCTGCGGCCAGCGCCCCCTGTCCAAGGAAGAGCTGCAGGAGAACACGCCACGCGCCTCCGGCACCCTGCTGGCCCACTACGCGCCCAATGCCCAGGTGCGCCTCATGGACGCAAAGCAGCTGCAGGCCGGGCTGGACGTGCTGGGCGCCGACGCCAAGAACCTGGCCGTCTACCACCGCACACCGCTGCGCACCGCCTCGCGCGCCGTCACGCTGCGCGCCATGCCAACCGACGCCGCCGCCACCGCGCGCGAGCTGTTCGGCGCCCTGCGCGACTTCGATGAAGTCGGCGCCAGGCTGATCTGGATCGAGACCCCGCCCGACACGCCGGACTGGGAAGGCGTGCGCGACCGGCTGCTGCGCGCGGCGGCTGCGGGATAGAAGAGGTCCCCTCGGGACTGCAGTGCCGCATCGGGCATCAACCCGCGCGCCTGTCCAACGGCGTGCGGCGCAGGAACAGGTGCCGTTCCAGGCCTTTGAATGGCAGGAGTTGGTAGAATCGCGCTACACAATCCCTTCGCGGTGTCATTCAGTTGGCTCAGGCTTAGGGCGAAAAGGCCACCGCAAGGTGGTCTTTTCATTGGTGGCTTGGACATTGACCAGAACAACCATCTACATCGACGGCTACAACCTCTACTACTCACGGCTCAAGGGCACGCCGTACAAGTGGCTGGACATTGCTGCGCTGTTTCGTGATCGCATCCTGCTGCCGCAAGACCCTGGCGCAGAGGTTGTCGCCATCAAGTACTTCACGGCCCCCGTCAAAGCCTCGTACGCCCGGCATGGCGAGGCATCGGTCCAGGCACAGACCCAGTACCTTCGCGCCCTGCAGGCACGAGACCCTGGCCTGATCCAGATCGTCAACGGCTTCCACGTCTTCGAACCCACATCCCTGCCGAGCTACCAAGCGGGCGCCAACCCGAGCAAGAACAACGTGTCGCGCGTCTGGATGATCGAAGAAAAGCAGACCGACGTGAACCTTGCGCTGCACGCCTACCGTGATGCAGTACGTGGCGAATGCGACCAACTGGTGATCTGCTCCAACGACAGTGACGTGGAACCCGCACTGCGCATGCTGCGCGAGGACGTGCCCGCCGCCAGGCTGGGGCTGGTCATGCCATTGCGCGACAGGACCGCAGCAGACGGCAAAGTGCCCAACAAGCGCTTGACGGCGTTGGCGCACTGGGTTCGCCATCACATCAGGGACGACGAGCTGGCGCAATCGCAGTTGCCGCTGAACGTGCAGACGCGGAAAAAACCAGCCAGCAAGCCTGCGCATTGGTGAACCCCCACAAAGCGGCGCTGGGCGGAACGCTGCCGCCTAGGACCTCTTCACCGAAGGCTCGTACGCCAGCTCCATCCGGTAGGCCAGCGCCAGGAACAGCGACTGCGCCAGGGTCAGCGTGCTGGTCAGGGAGCGAAAGCCGAAGGTGGCTGCGTCCTGGGCCAGCAGGGTGACGGTGGCGCGGGATGCCAGGGGGCTGAGCTGGCTGTCGGTCAGCGCCAGCAGGCGCGCGCCGCGTGCCAGGGCCGCGTCCACCACCTCCAGCGTTTCGGGCGCATAGGGCTCGAAGGAGACGGCCAGCATCACGTCGCCGGGCGCCAGCGCGCGCAGCTCGCCCTTTTGCATGGCGCCCAGGCCGTGCAGCCAGTGCACGGGCTTTTCGGTGTGCTGCAGCGCATAGGCCAGGTAGGCGCCCACGGGGAAGGCCCGGCGCGAGGCGGCCAGCCACAGCGAGGGGGCATCCAGCATGAGGTCCACCGCCGCCTCGAACTGCTCGGGCGGCAGGCCGCGCTGCAGGGCCTGCAGGCTTTCGATGCTGCCTTCGATGACCTCGTGCGCCAGGCGCGCGCTGCTGCGAGGCTCGTTGCCCGAGGCGATCAGGCCCCGGATGCGGTCCTGGTAGTCATGCTGGGCCGAGAGCTGGCGCGCCGCATCGGCGCGGAACAGCGCCTGCAGTTCAGAGTACCCCGAGAACCCGAAATGCTTGGCAAAGCGCACCACGGCCGAAGGCTGCACGCCACATTGCTCGGCCGTGGCCTGGATGCCGTCGAAGGCCAGGCGATCGCCCTGCATTTCCACATGGCGGCCGATGGCCTTGAGCTGGCGGCTCAGGGCCTCGAAGCCTTCGCGCAGCACGGTGAGGAAGGCGGCGCGGTCGGCGTAGGGGCCGGCCAGCGAAGGGGCGCCTGCATCGCCAAGGGTTTTTCTATTTTTCATATATATGGAAAACTTTTTCTATTTCGATCTATGATCGCATGCACGCAACGATTATGGACAGGCCCGCACGCGGGTGTCCGCAACGCACAGGCCTATGACGATGAGCATGCTGAACTTTCCCTCCGACCGGCCGCTGGACGTGGCCTGCCTGGGCCGACTGGCCGTGGACCTTTACGCGCAGCAGATCGGCTGCAGCCTGGAGGAGGCCAGCAGCTTTGCCAAGTACCTGGGCGGCTCCTCCGGCAACATGGCTTTCGGCACGGCGCGCCTGGGGCTGCGCTCGGCCATGATTTCGCGCGTGGGCGATGAACAAAATGGCCGTTTCCTGGTCGAGACGCTGCGCCGCGAGGGCTGCGACACCAGCCAGGTGCAGGTCGATGCCCAGCGCCTGACCGGCATGGTGCTGCTGGGCATCAAGGACCAGGAGACCTTCCCCCTGCTCTTCGCCCGCGAGAACTGCGCCGACATGGCCCTGGACGCCGAGGCCATCAGCGAGGCGTTCCTGGCCCGCTGCCGCTGCCTGGCCATCACGGGCACCCACCTGAGCGCACCCGGCGTGCTGGCCGCCAGCCGCAAGGCACTGGAGATGGCTGGCCGCCACGGCCTGGTGCGCGTGCTGGACATCGACTACCGGCCCGTGCTGTGGGGCCTGGCCGGACGGGGCGATGGCGAGACACGCTATGTGGCCAGCGCCGAGGTCAGCCGCAGGCTGCAGGCCGAGCTGGGCCAGTTCGAACTCATCATCGGCACCGAAGAGGAATGGCTGATCGCCGGCGGCGTGGAGGGCGACCTGATCGCCAGCCTGCGCCGCGTGCGCGAATGCAGCCGCGCCGTTTTCGTGGTCAAGCGCGGGCCGCTGGGCTGCTCGCTGATCGAGGGCGAGGTGCCCGATGCGATCGCCGATGCGCCCACGGTGCTGGGCGAGCGCGTGGAGGTGCTCAATGTGCTGGGCGCGGGCGATGCCTTTGCCTCGGGCCTGCTGTCCGGGCTGCTGCGCGGCAAGAGCCTGGAGGAATCTGCGGCGATTGCCAACGCCTGTGGCGCCATCGTGGTCTCGCGCCATGGCTGCGCGCCGGCCATGCCCACGCAGGCCGAGCTGGCGCACTGGTTCTCGGGCCACCGCCATCCGCGTCCCGACCAGGACCCCGAGCTGTCCCACCTGCACCGCGTCAGCCGCGCGCGGCCGCAGTGGCCCGCGCTGTGCGTGCTGGCCTATGACCACCGCAGCCAGTTCGACGATCTGGCGCGCGAGGCCGGCGCAGCGCCCGCGCGGCTGCGCCCGCTCAAGCGGCTGATCAACGAGGTGGTCGCCCAGGTCGAGCGCGATCCGGGCAACGCGGGCCGCATGGGCGTGCTGATCGACGGCCGGCACGACCTGGGCGAGGCCGCCCTGCACGATGCCACGGGACGCGGCTGGTGGATAGGCCGGCCCATCGAGCTGCCGGGCTCGCGCCCGCTGCGCTTTGACGGCACGGACTCGCTGGCTTCCGAGCTGCTGCACTGGCCGCAAAGCCATACCGTCAAATGCCTGGTCTTCTACCACCCCGACGACACGCCCGCACTGCGCGCCGAGCAGGATGCCTGGCTGCAGCAGGTCTGGACCGCCACGCGCGCCAGCGGCCATGAATTGCTGCTGGAAGTGATCCCGCCAAAGGACACGCTGGCGCCCGACGACCGGGGCGAGGCCGTGCTGCGCGCCATACGCCATTTCTACGACCTGGGCCTCAAGCCCGAATGGTGGAAGGTCGGCACCATGGCGCGCGAGAACTGGGAGGCGCTGGACGCCCTGGTGAACGAACGCGATCCCTGGTGCCGGGGCGCCGTGATCCTGGGGCTGTCCCAGCCCGTGGAGCAACTGGTGCAGGGCTTTGCCCAGGCGCGGGCGCCCGTGGTCAAGGGTTTCATGATCGGCCGCAGCGTCTGGGCCGGACCCGCGCTGCAGTGGCTGCGCAACGAGCTGGACGACGCCGCGCTGCGCGATGCCGTCGCCGCCAACTTCCGCGCGCTGATCGCGGGCTGGGATGCCAGCCGCGTGGACGCGCGCCAGGACATCACCGAAGGAGCCGCGGCATGAGCCTGCTCGTCAAGGCCGCGCCCGGCCGCATCGTCACCGACATCACGCCCGCCAGCGCGGGTTGGAAGCACATCCACTTCAAGGCCCTGAGGCTGCAGGCGGGCGAGCAGGAGGAGCTGTCCACAGGACCGCTGGAATACTGCATCACCGTGCTCACCGGCCAGGTGGACGTGCAGGTCGGCAGCCAGGCGTTCAGCGCCCTGGGCAGCCGCGCCAGCGTGTTCGAGGAGAGTGCGCCCACGGCCGTCTACGTGCCGCCCGGCCAAAGCCTGCGCATCACGGCGCGCGGCCCGGCCGACATTGCCTTGAGCGCCGCACCCGCCACGGGCCGCCATGCCACGCGCGTGATCGCGCCCGAAAGCATGCGCCGCAGCGTGCGCGGCCAGGGCAGCAACACGCGCCATGTCTGCGACATCCTGCCCGAGACCGAGGCGGCCGAGTCCCTGCTGGTGGTCGAGGTCATCACGCCCGCAGGCAACTCGTCCAGCTATCCGCCGCACAAGCACGACAGCGCCGACCCCGCCGCGCCGGACGCCGAGACCGTGCTGGAGGAGACCTACTTCCACCTGCTCAACCCCAGCCAGGGCTTTGCCTTCCAGCGCGTCTACACCGATGACCGCAGCATCGACGAAGCCATGGCGGTGGAGCACCGCGACACCGTGATGGTGCCGCGCGGCTACCACCCCTGCGTGGCCCCGCACGGCTACGACCTCTACTACCTCAACACCATGGCCGGGCCCGAGCGGCGCTGGGCCTTCCGCAACGACCCCGCGCACGAATGGATGCTGCGGCCGCGCTGACGCACGGCGCAACAGACACCCATAAAAACCACCGGAGACAAAAAATGCTGTTCAACCCAATGGCCCTGCACCGCAAGGCCTGGCTTTCCTGCGCCCTGCTGACGCTGGGCATGGGCACCGCCCAGGCGCAATCCGCCCCAGCCCCGTCCTCCCAGAGTGCGCCAGCCTGGCCCACCCAGCCCGTCAAATGGGTGGTGCCCTACGCACCGGGCGGCACCACCGACGTGATCGCGCGCCAGCTGGCCGTGCAGATGGGCAAGGACCTGGGCCAGCCCGTGGTGGTGGACAACCGTCCTGGCGCGGCCAGCATCATCGGCGCCACGCTGATCGCACGCGCCCCGGCCGATGGCTACACGCTGGGAACGGCCGACTCGGGCACGCTGGCCTTCAACCCCGCCATGTATGCGCGCCTGAGCTATGACGCGGGCAAGGACTTCAGCTACATCGGCGGCCTGGGCCGCATGCCGCTGGTGCTGGCCGTGCATCCGTCCTTCCCGGCGAAGAACGTGCAGGAATTCCTGGCGATGGCGCGCAAGGAGCCGGGCGGCATCTCCTCGGCCTCGTCGGGGCCGGGCTCGCCGCTGCACGTGGCGCTGGAGCTGTTCAAGCAGCGCACGGGCACCCAGATCCTGCACGTGGCCTACAAGGGCTCGGCCCCGGCGCTGCAGGACCTCATGGCCGGCCAGATCCAGTCCATGTTCGTGGACCTGCCGCCCAGCATCTCGGCCATCCGCGCGGGCAAGCTGCGCGTGCTGGCCGTGGCCACGCCCCAGCGCCTGTCCATCCTGCCCGACGTGCCCACCATGGCCGAAGCCGGCGTGCCCGGCTTCGAAGCCTATGCCTGGCAGGGTTTCGTCGGCCCCGCCCACCTGAGCCCTGCGCTCACCGAGCGCCTGAACAAAAGCCTGGCCACCGCCCTGCGCCACCCCGAAACGCGTGCCAAGCTCGAAGAGATCGGCATACAGCCCATGGAGATGACGCCGCAGCAGTTCGCAGGTTTCGTGCGCTCGGAACAGGCGCTGTGGAGCGGCGTGATCAAGGCCGCCAACATCAAAATGGATTGAAGCGCAGACATCGCCACATAACAAAGATCCCGGAGACAAGCCATGACCCTCGCATCCCGCCGCCAATTCATCCACTCGCTGGCCGCCCTGGCCGCAACGCCGGCCCTGCCCGCCATGGCGCAGGCACCGGCCGGCGCCTGGCCCCAGCGCCCCATTGAACTCATCGTGCCCTTTGCCGCTGGCGGCGGCACCGACGTGCTGGCACGCGCGCTGGCCGAGGTGGCGCGCAAGCACCTGCCGCAGGACCTGATCGTCCTCAACCGCGCAGGCGCCAGCGGCGCCGTGGGCTGGACCGAGCTGGCCAATGCCCGGCCGGATGGCTACAAGATCGGCATCATCACCGTCGAGCTGACCATGATCCCGCACATGGGGCTGACCAAGATCAGCTCCGACGCCCTGCTGCCCGTGGCCCGCCTGAATGCCGACCCCGCCACCATCGCCGTGCGTGCCGACTCGCCCTATCGCAGCATCGAGGAACTGATCGCCGCCGCGCGCAAGGACGAGGCCGCCGTGCGCATCGGCAATGCCGGCCCCGGCTCGCTGGGCCACCTGGCCGCCGCCGCGCTGCAGGACAAGGCGGGCGTGAAGTTCAACCACGCGCCCTACCGCGGCGCCAACCCTGCCGTGCTCGACCTGCTGGGCGGCCACATCGAGGCCGTGGCCGTCACGCCCGTGGAGGTGGCCACCTATGTGGCGGCCGGCAAGATCCGCCCGCTGGCCATCATGGCCGAGCAGCGCATACAGGCCGGCTGGGAAGCCGTGCCCACGCTCAAGGAGCGCGGCATCGACCTGCTCATCGGCGGCTGGCGCGGCCTGGCCGTGCCCCGCAACACGCCCGACGCCGTAGTCCAGACCCTGCGCAAGGCCATGGCCCTGACCCTCAAGGACCCCACTTTGCGCGAGACCATGGCCAAGCAGAACATGGGCGAGGGCTACCTGGACCAGCCCGAATTCAAGGCCGTGATCGACCGCGACAACGCGGTGTTCAAGCAATTGGTGGACAAGCTGGGGATCAAGGCCTGAGGGCTCGCCCTCAGCGGATGAACCCCGCCGCAAACGACGCCCGCAGGAACTCCACGAATACCGCCACCGCGCGCGGCACGTGGCTGGCGTAGGGGCGTATCGCGAACAGGTGTTCGCCGAAGGCATCAACGGGCCGCCAGCCGGGCAGCACCTCGCGCAGGTGGCCGGAGGCCAGGCCCGACTGGGCGCTGAAGTCGGGCACCAGGGCGATGCCCAGGCCTGCCATGGCGGCGTCGCGCAGCATTTCGCTGTTGTTGGCGGCAAAGCCGCCGGCCACGGGAACGACGGTGCGTACTGCGTCTGCACTGGCGTCTGCACCGGCGTCCGCACCGGCATCGGCGGGCACGAAGCTCCAGGCCATGGCGCCCTGGGTGCGCGGGTAGTGCAGGCACTGGTGCGCGGCCAGGTCCTGCGGGGTGGCCGGGGTGCCGTGCGCGGCCAGGTAGTCCGTGCTGGCCACCAGCAGCGAGCGCGTGGGCGCCAGCGCCCAGGCCACATGGGTTTCGGGCGGGGTGGAGGCATGGCGCACGGCGATGTCGAAGCCCTCCATCGCCAGCGAGCGCAGGTGGTCAGACAGGTCCAGCTCCAGCCGGATCTGCGGATGGGCACGCAGGAAGGCCGGCAGCCGGGGCATGAGCTGCTGGCGCGAGAAGGCCACGGGCGCGGTCACGCGCAGCAGGCCGCGCGGCTCGGCCGCCAGGTCGCGCACGCCCGCAAAGCTGTCGGCGATGTGCTCGAAGGCGCCGCGCGTCTCGTCCACCAGGCGCTGGCCCGCTTCGGTCAGGCGCACGCTGCGCGTGGTGCGTGTGACCAGGGCCACGCCGGCCGCGCGCTCCAGCTCGGCCACGCGCTGGCTCATGGCCGCCTTGCTCACGCCCAGGCGCGCGGCGGCCGAGGTGAAGCTGCCTTGCTGCTCCAGCACGACCAGCCAGTGCAGGTGGCTCCACAAGGCCTCGGCCTTGGCATCGGGTTTTTCATTTGCCATGCAGGGATTGTTCAGCAAAATGAACAATCAATTCAAGCGCAGCGCCTAGGCAGGCCGAAGGCGCACTCCTAGACTGGCCGGCATGAACACCGCAAACACCTCCTTCGCTTCCATCGTCCATTACGTCAACGGCCAGCGCACGGCAGGTGCCAGCGGCCGCGAGCAGGACGTGACCAACCCGGCCACCGGCCAGGTCACGGGCCGCGTGGCCCTGGCCTCGCGCGCCGATGTCGATGCCGCCGTGGCGGCCGCCCAGGCGGCCTTCCCCAAGTGGGCCGACACGCCGCCGCTGCGCCGGGCGCGCGTGATGTTCCGCTTCCTCGAACTGCTCAACCAGCACAAGGACGAACTGGCCCACGCCATCACGGCCGAGCACGGCAAGGTCTTCACCGATGCGCAGGGCGAGGTCAGCCGCGGCATCGACATCGTGGAGTTCGCCTGCGGGATTCCGCAGCTGCTCAAGGGCGATTTCACCGACCAGGTCTCCACCGGCATCGACAACTGGACGCTGCGCCAGCCGCTGGGCGTGGTGGCGGGCGTGACGCCGTTCAACTTCCCCGTGATGGTGCCGATGTGGATGTTCCCGGTGGCCATTGCGGCGGGCAACACCTTCGTGCTCAAGCCCAGCCCCATCGATCCCACGCCCTCGCTGCTGATCGCCGACCTGCTCAAGCAGGCCGGCCTGCCCGACGGCGTGTTCAACGTGGTCCAGGGCGACAAGGAAGCCGTGGATGCGCTGATCGAGCATCCCCAGGTGAAGGCCGTGAGCTTTGTCGGCTCCACGCCCATTGCCAACTACATCTATGAGACGGGCGCCCGCCACGGCAAGCGCGTGCAGGCCCTGGGCGGCGCCAAGAACCACATGGTGGTCATGCCCGACGCCGATATCGAACAGGCCGTGGACGCACTGATCGGCGCCGGCTACGGCTCGGCCGGCGAGCGCTGCATGGCCATCAGCGTGGCCGTGCTGGTGGGCGATGTGGCCGACCAGCTGCTGCCGCGCCTGATCGAGCGCACCAAGGCGCTGAAGGTGCTGGACGGCGAGGACCTGGCCGCGGAAATGGGCCCCATCGTGACGCGCGCCGCGCACGATCGCATCAGCGGCTACATCGACCTGGGCGTCAAGGAAGGCGCGCAGCTGCTGGTCGATGGCCGGGGCTTCGACGGCAAGGCGGCCGGCGCCGCCACGGGCACCGACACCTCGGGCGGCTTCTGGCTGGGCGGCACGCTGTTCGACCACGTCACGCCCGACATGCGCATCTACAAGGAAGAGATCTTCGGCCCCGTGCTGGCCGTGGTGCGCGCCAAGGACTTCGCCGAGGCCGTGCAGCTGGTCAACGACCATGAGTTCGGCAACGGCGTGGCCTGCTTCACGCGCGACGGCAATGTGGCGCGCGAGTTCGGCCGCCGCATCGAGGTCGGCATGGTCGGCATCAACGTGCCGATTCCCGTTCCCATGGCCTGGCACGGCTTCGGCGGCTGGAAGCGCAGCCTGTTCGGCGACATGCATGCCTACGGCGAGGAAGGCGTGCGCTTTTATACCCGCCAAAAGAGCATCATGCAGCGCTGGCCCGAGAGCACGCCCAAGGGCGCGGAATTCGTGATGCCCACGGCCAAGTAGGCGCAGGCCCGCTCCATGAAAAAACCAGCCCGCGGGCTGGTTTTTCTTTGGGGACTGCGACCTGTCAGAAGCGGTATCCGATGCCGATGGCGTAAACGTTCGGGTTCAGCTTGAGCGACACGCTCTGGCCCGAGGACAGGTGTGCCGTGGTCTTCAGGAAGCTCTTGTAGTAGGCCACGTCCAGGAACCAGCGCTCGTTGAAGTTGTAGACGAAGCCGATCTGCGGCGTCAGGCCCCACTTGCTGTCCACCGAGGCCGTGGTGGGGTTGGCCAGCGTGCCGCCGGTCAGGCCGTTGAGGGAGGCCGTGGTGCGCTCGCCGAAGAACTTGGCATAGGTCACGCCCAGGCCCAGGTAGGGGCGGAAGGCGGAGTTGGCCTCGCCGAAGCGGTACTGCGCGAACACGGTGGCGGGCAGCACCTTGGTGCGGCCGAGCTTGCCCGTGCCGGAGATGGCGCCATCGCCCACGAAGTCGTGCTTGAACGGCAGGCCCACGGGCACGTCGATGGCCCAGTTGTTGGTGACCATGTAGGTCACGCCGCCCGTGAGCTGGCTGTTGGCCTTCACGTCCACGCGGGTGTCGGGGAAGCTGGGCGTGCTCAGCCAGCCGCTGCTGGTCTGGGGATCGATGCGCGTGGCGCCCAGGCGCACGCTCCAGGTGCCGGCGGACTGGGCGGTGGCGGCCATGCAGGCCGTGGCCATGGCCACGGCGGCGGTGATACGCAGGAATGTCTTCATGGATGTGTCTCCTCGTGCTGCGTGTCTGCTATCACAGCCAGCCGGCGCGGGCCAGGGTGCGGGAGGCCAGCTGGCTCATCTGCTGGTGGCCATAGGGCGTGGGGTGGAAGCTGTCGGCAAAGGCATAGCTCTTCCACCAGTTGGCGCTGGTCTCGCCCACGGGAATGGAGGCGGACAGCGCGGCCTCGGTGCAGGTCGGGAAGCTGTAGGTGGGCAGGCCGTCGGCGCCCACGCCGGTGGCCGGGCAGGCCGGCTTTTTCACGTTGGTGTAGGCGTACTGGGCGGGGTCAGCCATTTGCTGGCGGAACTCGCTGTAGAAATCGATGATGGCCACGCGGCTCTCACCCGTGAAACCGGCCGCGACCTGCTGGTTGAAGGCCTTGACCCAGCCGTCGAACACGGTCTCCAGCTGCGCCGCGGCGGCCGAGCCCTGCTGCTGGGCCACGGACTGCAGCACCAGCTGGAAGCGCGGCGTCAGCGTGATGGCGGGCACGTTGAGGATGGCCACGCGCGTGGCGCCCTTGCCCAGCACATTGGTCTGGATGCTGGAGACAAAGCCCTTGGCCAGGTTCTGCATGTACAGGCCACCGGCCTGGGCCATGCCGGTCTGGCCCTGCTGCAGCAGCGCGCCCAGCGTGGCCGCGTCGATCTTGGTGGACAGCAGCGCCTTGAAGTTGGCGCCCTGGTCCCTGGAGGCGGCCAGGAAGGCGCCGATCACATCGGCCGCGTCATTGGCGCCGCCGTCGATCACCGCCAGGTCATCGGCCGTGAAGCCTGCCGCGCCGGCCAGCAGGATCTGCTGCGTGATGGAGATGGGCGCCGTGGGCGCGCTGGTGTAGTTGATGCGGCCGCCGCCCACGGCGTAGTTGTTGCACGAGGTGTTGGGCGTGAAGGCCGTGCCGTTGAAGCGCGGGCACAGGGAGATGTTGTACAGGCCCGCCACGCGCTCGGCCCAGACCTGGTTGGAGCCTGCGCCCGTCAGCGTGGCGTTCTGCACGGTGAACTTGTAGCCGAAGGTGCCGCTGTCGGAGAGGCTGTCGCCCATCACCTTGACGGAAGTGATCTTGGCGCGGGGAGTGGTGTCAGCGCCGCTGCCGCCGCCGCAAGCGACCAGCAGGCCGGCCGTGGCCAGAGCGGCCGCGAGGATTCGATAACGATTTGCCAAGATGGAATCTCCGTGAAGTGTTATGAATAGCACGACCGTGCTTTTTTGCTAAAGCCATCGTAACGACACTTGCGCATTGGCGACACCGGGCAACTACGGATAGAAATCGCACGCCGACAAGGCAATTCGCACGCGGGCGAACAGACGATAAGGATCGCCGCATGGCCCGTGGGTAGGACAACGTCCTTGCTGGAAAAACAATGAAAAAGGGCCTGCGAAAGCAGGCCCTGCACAAGACGCGAAGGCGCCCGGTCAGCGGTCGCGCGCCGTCCAGTCCACCAGCGCATCCCAGGCCGCGCGCGCGGCCGGGGCGTTGGTGTGGTTGGCCATGGCCACCAGCACGTAGCGGCGGCCGCTGGCCCCGTCCACATAGCCGGCCAGGGCCGAGGCATCGCGCAGCGTGCCGGTCTTCAGATGCGCCATGCCCTGGGCCCGGCTGAGGCTGCGGCGCAGCGTGCCATCCACGCCGACGATGGGCATGGAGGCCACGAACTCCGGCATCACCGGCGAGGCCCAGGCCTGCTGCAGCATGCGGCCCAGGCCGGAGGCGGTGATGCGCGCCTCGCGGCTCAGGCCGGCGCCGTTGTCGGCCACAGGCTGCTCGGCCGCGCCCCAGCGCGCCTGCCACCACTGGCCCAGGGCCTGGCGCGAGGACTCGAAGCTGGCCACGCCCGTGCGCTGCATGCCCATGGTCAGGAACACCTGCTGGGCCATGACGTTGTTGCTGTACTTGTTGATGTCGCGCACCACCTCGGCCAGCGAAGGCGATTCGCTCTGGAATGCTGGCTGCAGCCCGGCCGGCACGCGGCCGTCGTGCACGGTGCCGGTGAGCTTGCCGCCCAGCTCGCGCCACATGCCCTCGATGGCGCGGGCCGCGAAGGCCTCGGGCTGGGCCGGCGCCAGCGACCAGCTCTTGTCGCCGCAGCTGGCCGGGAACGGGCCGGCAAAGGCGATGCGCAGCGGGTCGGCCATGTCCAGCTGCAGACGGGCGCGCCAGTCGCCGCATTCGCTGCCGGCTGGCGCCAGCGGCACGGTTTCCTGCTGCTGGATGCCGGCCAGCGGCGGATCGTATTGCAGCCGCGCCACGCCCGCCGCCGCGTCGGGCGTGAAGCCCACGGTCACGGCCTTGTAGTTGACCAACAGCGCGTCGGGCGCCACGTTGTAGGGGCGCCAGGGCTCGTTGTCGAAGGTGGCCGCGTCATGGCCGCTCACGGAAAACGCGCTGCGGTCCAGCACGATGTCGCCCACGATGACCTTGATGCCCATGCCCTGCAGGCGGCGCAGCATCAGCCACAGCCGCTCCATCACGAGCTTGGGATCGCCCTGGCCCTGGATGTACAGCGGCCCGCGCAGCACGCCGTCCTGCACCGGCCCGCCCAGGAAGACGGGCGTGCGCCAGACATGCGCGGGACCCAGCTGGTCCAGCGCCGCATACGTGGTGACCAGCTTCATGACCGAAGCGGGGTTCATGGCCACGTGGCTTTGCCAGTCCAGGCGCGGGGCGGCCCGGCCATCGACCTCGACCACCAGGGCCGAGACCGCGTCGCGCGGCAGCTTGGCGCGCGCAAGCGCCGCCTCCACGGCCGGGGGCAGCCGGCTTTCGCGTGCAGTCTTGGTGGACAGCGAGGCCGGCGAGGTGGGCGCATCTGCCTGGGCGCTTGCCACGCCGGGCAGGACAGACGCCGCCAGCAGCGCGGCCGCCAGGCACTGGCGTGAACGCGGCGTTCCGAGTGAGAAGGCGGAGGAAATCGAGGAAATAAGGGAAGAAGACGTCGAAAGATGCAACATGGCCGGCAAGTCTACGCCGGTCATTGCAGCCCTGCCGGGCGCGGGACGGGCGGGGCACCGATAATCCTGCACTTGCTGCGGCACCGCCGCCTGCCCCAAGCCATGAATCTTCTTGCCCTAGACACCAGTACCGACACCCTCTCCATCGCCGTGCAGCGCGGCGATGCCGTCTGGGAGCACAGCGGCCCCGGCGGCCCGCAGACCTCGACCGAGCTGATCCCCGCCATCCTGGCGCTGATGGCCCAGGCCGGCCTGGAATTCGCCGAGCTGCAGGCCATCGTCTTCGGCCGGGGTCCGGGCTCGTTCACGGGCCTGCGCACGGCCTGCTCCGTGGCCCAGGGGCTGGCCTTTGCCGCCCGCGTGCCCGTGCTGCCCATGGACAGCCTCCTGGCCGTGGCCGAGCAGGCCCGCATGCAATACGGCTGCACCGACCTCATCGCCGTGATCGATGCGCGCATGAACGAGGTCTACCACGCCGCCTACCACTGGAGCGACGGCCGCTGGAACGACATTGGCGAGCAAAGCGGCGACTTCGGCCTGTGCGCGCCCGAGGCCCTGCAACTGCCGCCCGGCACCGTGGTGGCCGGCAACGCCCTGGCCGCCTACGGCGAGCGCCTGGCGCCCCAGGCCAGCCACCTGGCCGCCCTGCCCACCGCCGCCGCCATGCTGCGCCTGGCCCCGGCCCTGCTGGCGGCCGACCGCGCCTTGCCGGCCGACCAGGCCCTGCCGCGCTACATCCGCGATAAAGTCGCGCAGACCACGGCCGAGCGGGAGGCTGCCAAGGCGGCCGCCGCGCTGGCCCTGGCCACGCCCACTCCAGAGGCCACCCCGCCCGCACCATGAGCACGCACACGCCACAGCCCTCGCGGCCGCAGCCGCCCCTGACCGACGCTCCGGCTCCGGCGCCGGAGCGGGACAGCGCGCGCTTCGAGCCGCTGAACGTGCTGTCGCTCGACATGCTGCTGCCCGTGGAGCAGCAGGCCTACTCGCATCCCTGGTCCCGTGGCAACTTCATCGATGCCATGGCGGCCGGCAATGAAGCGCAGCTGCTGGTCGATGCGCGAGGCGAACTGGTGGGCTACTTCGTCGCCATGATCGTGCTCGACGAGGTCCACCTGCTCAACATCACCGTGGCCCCGTCGCGCCAGCGCCAGGGCTGGGCCCGCATCCTGCTGGACGCGCTGGCCCTGTGGGCGCGCCAGCGCAAGGCCCAATGGATCTGGCTGGAAGTGCGCGAGAGCAATGTCCGCGCACGCAGCATCTACGCCGCGCATGGCTACCAGGAGGTGGGCCTGCGCAAGAACTACTACCCCATGCACGACGGCCCGCGCGAGCATGCCGTGCTCATGAGCCTCAAGCTATGGCCCTGAATCTAGACACCCGCCAGCGGGCCATGCTGCACGCCATGGGCATCACCGTCTGGCTGCCCGAGCCCGAGACCGCACCCGCCGTGCTGTCCGAGGCCCTGGCTG